>NZ_FZMP01000014.1 GCF_900196725.1 Candidatus Methanoperedens nitratireducens
TGCCCCAAAATCATACTGGTGCCAAAATATTTTGACCATATAATTTTTTTTCCGTATCTTTTTTCAGTACGATAAGGGCAAGACATGTTAACAGGTATGAGAATGCAAGATTAAAAACAGCGAACGAAATCAATCCGGATATTCCGGAATAAATAGATAATGTAAATGCAATCGTTCCATGAATCAATAATGCCATATATGGTGTGCCATATCTCGGGTGAATCCTGGAAAAAATCCTGGGAAATAAACCATCAACAGACATCGCATACGATAACCGTGAGGTAGCGAGCACATTTGATTCATCGGAGCCTGATACTGATACTAAAGCCCCTATGGTCATAATTATGGCTCCGACTGCCCCAAAATTATCGACGCGGCATCAACCAGGGGGGTCGTGGTTTTCGCTAAAGAAGACCAGTTAACTATCCCATAAATAACAAAGTTAGTGGAAAGATAAAATATTGTGACAATTAACATGCCTGTTGCTATTGCTTTTGGTATTGTTTTCTTCGGGTTTTTAACTTCACTTGCAGGCAGTGTGCCCAGTTCAAACCCGGCATATGCCCAGAGAATCAACACCAGGGCAGCCCCGAAATTATTTAAACCAAGCGGGGCAAACGGTGTATAATTTGTAGCGGGAGTCCCGGGATTAGATACAAAAAAGAAAATCCCGCCGAAAACTAATAAAATCAGCGGGATTAATTTAATAATTGTTAAAAAGTCATTGGCTCTTCCTGCAGCTTTAACCCCGATTATATTTATAAAAATTAAACTAAATAAAAACAATCCTTTCACGATGACCTGCTGAAAAAAATCCAGAGGGAAAAAATATTGCAGGTACTGTACGAACGCTATAGCAAAAACCGGTAATGCCAGGATTTCTGCGATCCACATGCTCCAGCCGGTAAGGAAACCATAAAAATCATCAAACGCACAGGAAACAAAAGCGAAAGGACCTCCGACTCTCGGAACATAATAGCTGCAGTAAGCAAAGACCAGTGCTATTATTGTAGCAAGTACACCTGCGACCAGCCAGACGATTATCGAAAAAGGTCCGATCAATCCTGCCGTCAATGCAGAAGCTATATAAATATCCGCCCCGACAATCGAGCCGACGATAATATTGGTTAGATCGAAGGAAGTCAATTCTTCCTTGAGTTTCTTTGGACCCCCCACTCCTTGAATTCATAACTCTGATATTATGGTTCTAATAATTGATTTTCATACTAACCCTGTTATATTAACCTTTCCCTATTATTATATTAGTATGAAGGGCTAATAATCCTTCCTGTCATGGCTACCAATCCGTGTATGTAAACTAAAAAAGGGAACAGCTAATCTTTGCATCTCACAAACATAATATGAACAATCCAATGAGAGTGATTCCGGTATGAACGTGATAAAAGAAGAACTTATTGAGAAGCTTGCTGAGAGCACTCCAACAGAATTTAAAATTGTTGTTATGCCGCATTTCTGTATAGATAGCTCTGTCCGGTATGAAGATAATTGCAAATCATTTATCCGAAAATTTAAGAACATTGCAGGTCGGGGAGGGGGAAATATAATTGTAAAACAATCGCTATTAAGAGGAGGTAAAGCTGCAAACTGCGCATCAGCCCTTCTCTCCTTGGGTGTCCGCACATATTTAATCACAAGGACAGATGAGATCGGATATAAATTACTTGAATATTTTTTCAAGGGAAAAGACGCTGATCTATCATATGTAAGCAAAGATGGTGAGCTGGCTTCCTCTACTGCTATCGAGCTCAGAGGAACAAATGTTATGCTCAGCGATCCCGGCTCACTCTCACAATTCGGACCGGAATGCTTAACAGAGAAGGAGGAGAAACTTATTAGAGAAGCAGATCTCGTATGCGTCTCTGACTGGGGTTTAAATAAGAAAGGCACAGAGCTTGCAGAGCATGTTTTTGGCATCGTCAAAGAAGAAAAGGAAGGCAAAACTTTTTTTGACCCCGGAGACCCGTCTCCTAAAGAAGGGGATGTGGAAGAAGAGATAGAGAGGATGGTTAGCAGGATACTATCAGAAGGGCTGGTTGATATAATCAGTGTAAATGAGGATGAAGTTAAAAGATACGGGAAGAAAGACAATCTCAGCAGGGCGATAAATCATCTCAGGCAGGTAGTGAGAGTTGATTTACATACAGAGGATTATGTAAGAACTTTCTATAAAGATAGAGAGACAGGGGAGATTCCGGCATTTGATATACAACCAAAAAGGTTAACAGGAGCGGGTGATGCGTGGAATGCCGGCGATATATTTGGCGAAATTATCGGATTATCCGACGACCTGAGGCTTATGCTTGCGAATGCGGTTGCAGCTTATTACATCTCGGATCCAGAAGGAAAACATCCTACAAGACGGGATCTGATGAAATTTCTGGATGGAGCATCTTTAAAATCTATACAGAGCAGGATTTAAAGAGATTGAAATCTTGAGTTTTTTACTCTAATCAGGAACATGGAATTTGCTGATATCGATTCCATGCGATATTAGCTGTTCTCTGGCTGAAAGTTCCGGACTGTAGGGAAGAATTCTCCCCTTCATCGTCTGATGGTCATTGAGCGATTCGATATTTGCCCTGACTGCATTTCTCCATAATTCCAGCCAGCCGCCAGGAGGAGGAGAATCCAGCGCTCTATGCTGTAACCCAAGGTGCTCTGCCCACAGCTCACGGCGCATCTGTGCCACTTTACCTGTTGCGGGCTCACCCTGGATGCCGTCAAACAGGACTGCGTTGACCTCCACATTACGCGGAGGCTTCTCACGTTCGATAATATCAATATATGCTTCCATGGATATACCATCAAGATTAGCCGAACCGACAGTACCCCACCTGTCATCTATGACTGCTACCTTGCTGTGGATATAGCACTGCTTTAACTCGATACTCTCGGCACTTGGCCCGGTTCTCCAGAGGGAAAAGGCGCCGATTCGCGGATGCGAAGAACCAAGTTGTCCGAGAAGATTATTCTGCAGCTCTTTGTAAGCTGGAACATCCGTGTTCTCGTTAAGCAGTAAAATGATCTGAAGTCCCGGGTTCATGCTCAGGGCTTGGCTGAGCGCATCGGAAATGGTCTGGCTTGTGAAATACTGATTCTCCAGGTAAATGAAGTCCTGTGCGTTCCCGATAGCCCGCTGATAAGCCTCCAGAATGCCAGTCTCTCCGGTAGTAATCTCAGGTAATATCTCTGCAGGAAAGGTTCGTACCACCTGAACAGACTGGGTTCCGGCTGCTTTTAAAGGCTTCGGTGGAGGTATTATATCTGCACTGTGTTCCTCCCTGGAGCGAAAGTTCCACAGTTCAACAAATGTTTCCTCCACATGAGCCACAGCGGGTCCGCGCAGGCGGATACAAACATCATGGATTGGCTTATTACCGATTCCCGGGTTTCCACTGCCGCGCCGGTGATCAAAGATCAGGTGATTGGGCGTATCCCAGTATGCCTGTTCAAACGGGGAGCCGATAATAAAAGCTTCAGCTCTGGAATTATCCTGACTATCTACAGTCAATGATTTAGCATGAACTGCATTATTGACCAGAGGAAACGGACGGACATCTACACTGTTATTACCGGCATTTTTGAAGAAATCCCGTAGCTCATCAACGGTACTGGGTGCAAATAAGTTCTCATTCAAAAGAATGCGTACTTTAACGCCGCGCTGGTTGGCTTCAAGAAGCTTCTGTGCAAGAACATCTTTTGGTCTGGTTGCACAGCTGGGAATCTCCCCGCCTGTGAATATGGCAATGAGATCAGGTGAAAACGAGAGCTGAAGTATGTGTATAGTATACTGTGCTTTTTCTATTGCTGCCACCATACTGGCAAAGGCTGACATTCCATCTATCAGTACCTCGGCATCGTTATTTCTTGTTAATCTGGAAGGATTCAGCCCTCCAAGTGTGGCTGCCATGCCTTCTGCACTGGCTCTGGGAACCATGATAGCGGGAACATTGAGCGCATCATCATTAACATGCCTGAACTTATCGGTCATGGCAAGCTCACGGGTGCCCGTACGATCAAGAATCGTTATGGTAATATCAGGAGCCTGACCCAGTAGTTGCATGTACTTGTTGGGCGAGTAAGAAATACTGTACTTTCCTTCATCATCAGTAATTGTGCGCCCCAGTAGTTGCTGATTGAAAGGCCAGATATAATTACCATGAGCAAGTATAACCAGTCCGGAGATCGGTCTATCACCTTCATCTATGACCCTTCCCCGAATAGCTCTGCTCCCCATACATATTCCTTTGCTCTGATTGGTTATAGTTCTTTCTTAAAGCGAAAATTAGCTGCAACTCCTACAAGTAGGGTGGTAGTTCACTCGTACAAGGATATAGCTTTGAGTATCCGGAGTATGAACCTGCGTATAGCGAGAATTATCCTTGATGTAGTCTTTACCGGGAAGGCAGAATCCATCTCCGAAGAGAGAAAGCCAAGCATGTTCGAGAAGCCGTACCACTCCTCGCCGTAGTTAAGGATGTGCTCGATGCCGGGCGGCACATTGTCCCAGTCCCTGTAAACTGAAGCATCACCTGTTATGCATATCTCAGGTTTTCCGAACTCTTCAACCGCAAGCCTCGTGAAACTGCTCTTCATGGGGTCAAGTCCCATCTTCATTGCTCCCACCATGTCAACTGCAACGATATCCGGACCCGCGATGATGGTCCTGGTATGCTTGGGTGTATAATCTGCCTTGATGCCGAGCAGACCATCGGATGACCATATGCCATCGATGATACCGAAGTGCACGGGGAATTCTTTTATCATTTCTACCGTAACGCTATCCACCTCCCTGTCCTTATGGTATTCGAGGAACTTGTTCTGCTCCGGCGTTGTCCCGTAGATGTTTTTAATGGTGAGGGTATAGTAGCAGGAGAAATGGGTTTTGTTCTTGGCAAAGGAGATGCGAAAATCAGCGTCCTTCCACGTTTTCCCCGCAAAATATGTGCCAAGTGAACCTTTATAGGTGTGGGACACAGCATCTTTCGTCAGGTCCACGATCCTGTAGTTGGTGGGATTGTACCCTGCATGCCTCGCCACATTCACAACTTCCCTGTTCTTGAACCAGTTGCCGAACACGTTCTGAGATTCCACGAGGGCAATGTTGGTAAAACCTTTTTCCGTTATTCTATTGATCAGGTGCTCCACGAGCGCAGGGTCTGTGATAACGCTCATGTCCTCTTTTGAGTAAAACATCATCAGGTTTGGTTTTATCGCGATAAGGAACTCGCTTTTAGTCTTGCCGGATCTGGTGAAATGCCTCTCAAGTTCATCCCAGAAACCCGCCTCTTTGAGCACCTCCTCAAGCGCAGTAAACCTGTCGCTGTCATTTTCCTGCAGCGTTGTCCGCACGGCTACGTTTACCACAATGATCACTCTCTTATTTTATTTAATATATAGTACAGGCACAGCCGTTTTCCTCTTCCTGTATCCTCGGAGTGGACCTGTCCGAGAGAACCAGTCCACGGTGGCGGAAGGAGGCTTTTATCCGGCTGGCAGTATTTCCCCACCATTACCTCATCGGTCACTTTGCGTATCTCGTCGTGCCAGCTTGTAAAATCGAACATTCTCATTGTATCTTCGCCAAGCTCAACCCTGGATTCTCCCTCCCACACATCGAGCAACTTCCAGCGCCCATCCACTTTGTCCTCATTAAGGGTGAAACTCAACACAAAAAATGAATGGGACAGGGCAGCGTTTGAAATAAGCTGGCCTCTCCATTTTCCTTCGATATCCGATGCCTTCGGGGCACTGCCGCTGTCAAACAGCTCCCTGTGATCGGCGGGGGACAGGTATTCAAAACCATACCTGCGCGCCATGGCAAATGTCAGAAGTTCGATGCCGTACGGAAATGTTCCAAGGTACGCCTTTCCGATCACTACATCCTCGTTTACGGGCAGCAGAAGGTCGTAGAAAGGGCGGTTCCACAGTTCCGAATAGGTGAGGTGAATGTATTTTCTGCCTTTGAACACTACCTCTTTGAGCCGGTTGCGCCCGCGTATTATGCCGTCACCGTCCGTTGTCACACCGCCGTACTCTCCGTTCTCCTTTTTGAACTGCTTTTTAAACCCTGCAGGGAGAGGTACAAATCTGCCAAAAAGTGTGAACACATGATCTACCGGGAAAAAGCCCCTCCAGTGCACGTCGTTATGTACTTCGTTCCCTGAAATATCGATGTTCTTCCTCCCGGAGTTAACCATCGTTTCGATGGGAAGGCATTCCTTTGTGCGGAACAGCACATCCATTTCCTCTCTTTTACAGCGCATGGGCTGCTTCTCGTTGCATTCAGCCATCATTCGTACCTCGATATCAATTTTAATATACTCAAAAACATTCTCCGGATGCCCAGCACCAGTCTGCTTCTCATTCTGGGCGGGAACGACGGGTCCATCTCGGCACTGACAAAACCCATAAAGTTAAAGAAACCGTGCCATTCCTCCCCGAGATTGAAGAAATCATCAAGGTGCTCCGGTACATTGTCCCAGTCGGGATATACCGACATGTCCCCGGTCCGCTCAATATCGGGCAACCCGAATTCCTGCACGGCAAACCTGTGGAACCTGCTCTTCATCGGGTCAATTCCCATCTTTTCGGCGCCCACCTGGTCAACTGCAACAATATCAGGACCGGCAATGATGGTTTTGGTGTACTTGGGACTGTAATCCGCTTTCAGCCCCATCACCCCGTCAGAACTTACAGTGGCATCAATGATACCAAAGTGCACCGGGAACGCTTTCAGCATATCAATGGTAACCAGGTCAAATTCCCTGTCTCGGTGGTACTCAAGGAACTTATTTTCCTCAGGCGTGGTGCCGTATATGTTCTTCACACACAGGGTAAAATAGCACTGGAAATGCGTCTTATTCTTGGCGAACGAAACCCGGAAATCCGCATCTTTCCAGGTCTTCCCCACGAAGTAAGCCCCGAGGTACCCGCCGTAATCGTATGCCACAGCTTCACCAGTGAGGTCAACTATCCTGTAGTTTTTACCGGTGTAACCTGAAAAAGCCGCTACCCTGTCTACCTCTCTGTTTTTAAACCACACGCCGTACGTATTCTTTGATTCAACCAGCGCTATGTTCGTATATCCTCTCCCGGTCAAATGGTTCACGAGATACTCTACGAGCTCCGGATCGGTAATAACGCTCTTATCTGTTCTGGAATACGCCATCATCATGTTGGGTTTTATTGCTATTAAAAATTCATTTTTCGTTTTATTTGATTCCAGAAAGCGCTTTTCCAGAGATTCCCAGAAACCGGATTCTTCAAGTACCTGTTCAAGAAGTGAGAATTTATCCTCACCCTTGCGGGCTACTACCTTCGTAATCCCGCCGTTCGTGATTTCAATCACCCCTGCTGCCAGTATCAAGACCGAGCTTCAACCACAGGGGATAGGCTGCGAACATGATAATTGCAAGTACGCCCATCCCGTCTTCTTTTTTCAGGTCTGTACCAAGCCCTGAATTCAGCATCCAGTCAGAACCGTTAATCCATCCGCCAGACCACCAGGGAAGAATATCAAGGTACAGGAGGGCGCTCACGAAAATAAAAACCAGCACAACTGCAGAGGCTATTATCAAGCGCACGGATCTGTTACCGATAAACCGCCCGATTAAAAAACCGAGTAAGATAAGCGATGGCGGGTCAAGCAAAAAACTCATACCAGTACCTCCTTCGTTTTTTCATCGTCCACCGTAAATTTAGTTTTTATATTATTTAATCATATTTTAAATTTGCGGTGCACGAAGGTGTGGGACAAAAAGAAGTGTAAATGCCCAGACCCGGACTTGAACCGGGGACATCGCGGTCTTCAGCCGCGCGCTCTCCCGGGCTGAGCTATCTGGGCACACAGGGTGCTAATCGCTGGCATTGTATATCTAATCTTCGCCAGCAACTTCTCGAACCGAGTCCGAAATATGGTTCGGAATAGAAAAACCTTTCGATATCCCCAAGACTTAATATAAATAATGATAATAAAGCCAATGAAGGTGACTGAATGGATGACTTCATGGAGAAGCTGTTAAAGCTACAGTCAGAGTTTTTCAAGCGCATGAGGTTACTTTTTATCCTTGACCTGCTCTCCATCTTTAGCATATCTTACGCTCTCTTCATAATCTTACAGGTCGAGTATTTCCTTCAGAAGACTTCCCTGTACCCGCAGTTACCGATAGCGATTATCCCTCCGGTTCTGGCATTTATCATAGCCGTAATCGGTGCATTCCTGCTGCATAGGAAGGATCGCAAAAAAATGTCACTCTCTTAACAGAAAATAAGTATCCTGAACTCAAAGAGAAACTCAGGACTGCTTACGATAACAGAGATGAGACCAACGTAATAGTTGATTCGTTAAAAAGCCTGGTTTCCGAATTATTGACGGGTGTTTCAGCATCAAAACTTCTATCAGGCCGTGTAATAGCCACTAAAATAATACTGGTGATCATATTTATTTCACTTGCGGCCATTGTTTCATTTAACCCGGATTACAGAGTCCCGCCCGATACTTTGAACAATTTTTCCACCGGCGTTTCCGAAACCATAGGAAATGCAACAGGGGTTTTTGTTACAGGCCCGCCGGTCGATACCACTAAAGCCGGGACAACAGGTCAGGGAGATATTTTCGGAAGACCCGACATTGCGCCCATCCAGGGAAAACCCGTGGACCTGTCCCTTCAACAGGGCGAAGGGCTGGGTAATACGCCGAGCGAATATAAACCTGACCAGAACCAGTTCATCAAATCGGCAGCATTCCCTGTGGACGCCCTGGGCTCTAATGTTTCTGACGGAGGATACAGTACCCTTATGAGAAAAACCCAGACCGAGAAGGAACTGATCAATAAATATGCAGTGCAAAGGAGTAAGATTTAGAGAGGTTAAAAAAATGAGCAATGAGACATATACAAGCTCAAACAGGATTTTTAAGGAGCTTTTTGATGAGATAGGGAAGGTCATCGTAGGGCAGCATGAAGCTGTTGAGCACATGATGATCGCGATACTTTGCAACAGCCACGCGCTTGTTGAAAGCAATCCCGGTCTCGCAAAGACGCTCACCATAAGCACGATCTCAAAAGCGCTTGACCTTAAATTCAACAGGATACAGTGCACACCCGACCTCATGCCCTCGGATATCACAGGTACATATATCATCGAGGACGTGGGCGGAAAAAAGCAGTACCGCTTTGAGCCCGGACCTGTGTTTGCGAACATCGTGCTGGCGGATGAGATTAACAGAGCTTCGCCCAAGACGCAGAGCGCGATGCTTGAGGCTATGCAGGAAAAACAGGTGACGATTGGCAATAAGACCTATCCCCTGGACAAGCCTTTTTTTGTTCTTGCAACCCAGAACCCGATAGAGATGGAAGGCACATATCCGCTGCCGGAGGCGCAGCTTGACAGGTTCCTGCTCAAGATATTAATGGATTATCCCTCGATAGAAGATGAGAATGAGATCGTTAACAGGTACACGCGCAATATAACGCCCTCTGTGAACCGCGTTGTCTCAAAGAACGAAGTACTTGAACTCCAGAGGCTCACGCGCGATGTTCCGCTAGCAGAGGATATCAAGAACCGCGCCATCAAGATAGTGGCTGCAACACGCGCAAAGAGCGAAAATATCGAATACGGCGCCTCGCCGCGAGCATCCATCGGCATAATCCTTGCAGCAAAAGCAAGGGCGCTGATGCAGGGCCGCAATTATGTAAGCGAAGAGGATATTGATACAATGGCTTATCCTGTAATGCGCCACCGCGTTATTCTTACATTTGAGTCCGAGCGCAAGGGCATGACGACAGACCAGGTGATTTCAAATATCCTGAAAACCGTGAAATAAATGAAAACCGTCGCGCCGCTTTACTTCGCAGACACGTATCAAGGGTTGCGCCCCTTGAGGACGCACACACGTATGCCCGCAGGCATACGTGGATACCGCATAAAGCGAGGTGTCGCTTTATGATAGATACTTCGTTTTTCAAGGAGCTTGACCGCTTCTCGTTCATGGTGCGAAAGCGCGTCTCCACAGCCTATAGCGGAGGCCGCCGCTCAATCCTGAAAGGCAGGGGCATGGAGCCTGTGAGCTACCGTGAATACACGCGAGGAGATGATTTCAAGATTATCGACTGGAAGGTGTACGGGCGCACAGAGAAGCTTTATGTCAAGGAATTTGAGGAAGAAAAAAGCCTGACCACGCATATTCTCCTTGATACAAGCAAGAGCATGGATTTTCGCAATAAATTTGAATATGCTGCGATGCTTGCCCTGGGGTTTGCATACCTTGTTACCAAGGATAACGAGAAATTCGGGGTATCCACATTCGCTGAGGAGATAAACATCACAAAACCAAAACGAGGAAGGAAGTATCTCTCGCAGACGATCGATAATCTTAACAATACCGAACTTCTGGGAAAAACAAATTTTGATTACTGCATGGAAAAATATGCCAGCATTATTAAATCAAGGTCGCTTGTGATAATCATTTCAGACTTCATGGCTGATGCCGGTGCAATCAGGAATGCGATATTCAGGCTCGGGGATAACGAGCTTGTGCTCATCCAGGTGCTTGACCCCGTGGAGAAAAACCTTGACCTGGGCGGGGAAGCGCGGCTCATTGACCTTGAGACTGACACTAAACTGGATATCTATACAAGCCCCAGGCTGCGCGCTGAGTACCAGAAGAGACTGAACGACCACATCGCGAAAATAAAAGAGACCTGTTTGCAGGTAGGCGCTGATTTTTATACCGTGACCACGGATAAACCGGTGTTTGATGCCATATTCGAGGTAATAAGCCGCAGAGAGGTAAAGAAATAGAGGTAGCAAATTGAAATTGTAGGTGTTAATGAATAAAAATGCTGTTTACGAAGAACTGAAAAAGAATCCCAAGAACATACATTTTAACAGGTTATGCAGTGCAGCAGAGTTATTCGGTTTCAGGTTTAGGGGTGGAAAAGGGAGCCACAGGATATATGCACGTGAGGGAATAAGGGAAGCATTGAATTTTCAAAATGTTGGCGGATGGGCAAAGCCTTATCAAGTAAGGCAGCTTTTAAAAATTATTGATAAATATAATCTCCTGAAGGAGGAAGATGATGCATAAGTATGCGATAGAAATTTTCTATAGCGAAGAAGATGAGGGATATATTGCAGTAGTTCCAGAACTTCCTGGGTGCTCTGCTTTTGGAGAAACAGAAGAAGAGGCATTGAGAGAAATCAAGGTAGCGATAGACCTTTGGTTGGAAACGGCTGAAAAAGATGGAAGAGAAATTCCCAAGCCCGCAGGAAAAGAACTTCTGAGGACTGTGGTTGAGGGAGTGGTAGCACTTGGCGAGGTACATTCAGAGGGAGCAGGGGCATAATAGAGATTATGTGGCATTATAAATTTTCGATCAGATTATGATATCTTCAAAATATGGTGGCTATTTTCCTTATCCTGAATTTAGACCTCATCAAGTACAAATGCTTGATAAAGTTGAAGAATCTATACAAAAAGGTAATCACAGTGTACTGATGATTGATGCACCTACTGGAACTGGGAAAACAAGTGTAATCGCACCGATCCTTGCCAATAAAGGTAATAAAAGATTTGTTGTGGCTGTGCGTACTCACAGTCAGATTGGGATATATTCCGAAGAAATTAATAAAATATGCACGAAGACATCTAAAAAACCTACTATTGCATATCTGGTTGAGAGATCCAGAACATGCAAACTGTCTTCTAATTCATCTATATGCAATATGCTTGTTGAAAATACTAAAAAGTTTATCGAGTATAAAATAAATAAATTTCAACTTGAAAAATACGATGCTTCTTCTGATGAAAGTGTTATTGAAGTCTTGGAACATGAATTTGATGAAAGAAACCCAATAAGCTTCGAACATTTCATTAATGAACAAACTATTGATGAAAAGATAAAAATCTTTGAACAAAAAAATAAAGAAATGATGATTTGTCCTTATTATCTTTTCTCAAAAATTGGTTATTTTGATATAAATTTAAACAAGTTAAAGTTTTTAAATTCAATTAAAATCGAAACTAAAGCTCAAAAATTCTTATATCAGCCTATCTTACCTGATCAAGCTAGAAAAATTAACAGTGATTTATGTTTTTATGAAATAATGGCAGTCGCTTCAAAAAAATCAGATATAGTAGTTTTAATGCATAGCCACATAGTTAACGAATCGATACGGAACGCTACTTATAATAAAATTGGAATTAAGCAAGAAGAAACCATTTTATTGATAGATGAAGCACATAATATTGGCGAAAGAATAGAACAAGAAAATTCTGAAAAATTAGATGTAAATTTAATTAACGAAGCTATCAAACAGATAGAAAAATTGTATTTGTTTAGCTGGGATGAGATTCCAGGGAAAGACGAATCCAGACTTATAAAATATTTAATAGAGAATTTCGGCATAAACTGGATAACTACGGCAAAAATCGAAAGAATCGGTGAGATTGGAACTATAAGTATTTCTACTGAAAATAACTCTCTTTCTCTTAGATTTAATAATGAAAAAACAAGGGTAAACCTGACAATTGATGATGGTAGAACAGATGAGTTTCTTGCGAAAAAAGATGCATCAGGTAGATTAAATATATATAAACATTTAGAAAATAATGCAAAGGGTGAAGAAGTATCCAATACAGAGCTTATATATAATATTTTGTTGAAACTTAAAAATATTCTTGAGACATTAAACAAAGGGAGGGCTAATGAAGGTAAATTTGAATCAAACATCTTGATTAACAGAGTATTTGAAAATATTGTTAATCCAATCGAAATTGATAACATTATTTCTAAAATGCTTAGTTTTAGTAATCAAATAGACAATAAGGAAAATTTAAGTCTTGATTCTGAGCATGAGCCTTTAAAAAAAGTTATTCAATTTTTATCAATTGTAAATTATCATAAAAACAATGTGAATACTCCTTATATCTTACGAAAGGATACAGATAATTCTGAATTAAATAAAAAAGAGATTTTTTTAGAGATTAAAAACATTGATCCGAGTTCACAGCTTTCTAAAATTGCGAATTTACACTATACTACAATTCTGATGTCTGGGACTTTCTCTCCTCTTGATTTTTATGAATTATATTATTTTGGAGAAAACAAGCGAGCGGAAAAATGCCCGCTTCCTAACTCATTCCCACGTCAAAACCGTTTGATAATTGGTATTAACAATGTAAATACCATTTCATCTGAGCGTGATAATCAACGGATGATCCAAAATTATGAAAAATGTATAAATTCGTTTATAACTGATGTTCCGGGCAACGTGGCTATATTTTGCACATCTGATATAAAAAATCGATATTCAGTGTATTGTCTTAAAATAGCAAGAAAAAGTAATAAAGAATTTTTTGAACAAAGGGACGATATTCCTATAGAAGATATCTTTGAAAGATTTAAAAATATCGGGGAAAAAAATAATGGGGGTGTGCTTTTAGCGCTAAGTGGTGGGAAATTGAGCGAAGGGAAAGATTACGCTGGTGATTCATTAAAGGCTGCTATGGTTCTAGGACTTCATCTTGGACCGCCTGATTATCTTCAAAACTCCAAAAATGAATATTATGAAATGCTATATGGCAAGGAGAAAGGAATTTTTATCGCGTATAGACTTCCAGCTATGAATAAGGCATTACAGGCATTGGGTCGGGTTATTAGAGACAAAGATGAAACTGGAGTTCTAGTCTTAGCTGATAGCAGATTTGTTACTGACAGATATGATTCTGTATGGCAGTATCTTCCTTCATGGATTAAAACTGAAATGAAACAGTGTAATTCTTTACAAATCGGAGATATAATAAAAGATTGGGTAGAAAATATAAAACAGAAAGAAATACAAAAAGAGATAGCTGATCGAACAGTAAGTAATAGTTCGTTTTTAAAAAATATAGACTTAAAAGGTAAAGAGAGAAAGGTTGATGTACCACCTACAAGAGGAAGCTCTAATTCACGTATAACGCATAAAGTAGATAAAAGAGATTTATTTTGTCCGAAGTGCAAGAGCATGATGCTACCTACAAGGAATAAATGCAGGAAATGTGGGTATGAATATTAAATGTTATTTTCATGATCAAAAACAAATTTATAATACTAAAATGGTGTAAGAGAACCCTCCGGCAATGGTCAATTATGTTAACCAATACAATTACCAAAGTAAAAATCCCAAAATCAGTTCCACTTTTATGGATGCATAACATGCAAGATAGGAGAAAATAAAATGGGACTTCTGGATTCATTCTTTGCAAGTTCCCTACAATTCGCGAACCAGGCAGGACTGTACGCACTTCTCTCCATAATCCCGCTTATAATAATCTATCTGCTGCGCCCGAGACCTCTCAAGGTAAAGATACCTTCGCTAATGTTCCTGATGGACATCGAGAGGAAGAAAAGGCTTAACGTTTTCAGGAAATTCCTGAAGGACCCCCTATTCCTTATTCAACTGTTCGTACTGATACTGACCTCCCTGGCTGTTGCAGCGCCGTTCATTATGGCAAACGAGGAAGCTGGAGGCGGCTCAACAGTAATAATCCTTGATGCCTCAGCGAGCATGCAGGCTAAAACCACGTTGGGCGACACCAAATTTGAAAGCGCGGTCGGGCAGGCGGACAAGTACCTCAGCTCAAAGAACACGATAATCCTTGCAGAAAGCGTGCCTGTGATGGTGATAAAAGAGACCTCCTCAGGAAGCGCATCGGATGCGCTTTCGAAATTGAAGCCAAAAGCTACATCCACCGACCTGTCAGGCGCTATTCTTCTTGGCAGGCGGCTGCTTCCTGAAGGCGGAAGGATCGTGGTTTTCTCTGATTTTACAAGCTGGAACGGGGATGATCCCGATATAGCAAGGGAAGTGGCGCAGGCAAACGGCATAATTGTTGATTTTGTTACTGTGAGCGCAAGGACGGATAATGTCGGAATCATAGACGGCTGGTTTGAAGGCAGCGATTACAAGCTTGTCATCCGGAACTTCAACAAAGAGGCGCAGAATGTAAAAATCGACGTGACCACTAACAACGTGAATGTACTTTCAAGTACCCTTAACCTGGACAGCCAGTCAAACGGTTACTTCACGGTCAGTAAATTAAGCCCCGGGACAACTAAAATCTCATTGAACACCGATGATGCCCTCCCGGTGGATAACAACGCCTATGTCTTTATACCGAAAACGATGGAACGTAACATCCTTTATATCGCGGACAATGCAAAATCACCTTCACTTGTCGCGCTTAATCTTGTTCCTTATACCACTGTTAAAACCGTGGACACGAAAAGCACCCCTTCATTCCCAGGGTACTCGATTGTCTTTGTGAACTCCCCGTTATCATCCGATGCGGCAAAGAGCCTGTCCGATTATGTCAGAGGGGGGGGAAATGCTGTGATAATCGCATCCCCCGGTCTACAGGATATGGACCTGTTGCCTGTTGTACTTGATTCTGTCACGAATAAAACATCGCTCAATGTCGCGCAGGCAAGCGGAATGACCGATGGTATAAGCATTGATAAAGTTGATGTAAAAAAGCATTTTAAGGCCACATTAAGAAACGGCGCGGTAGCACTCTTGGAAGGAGGGGACGAATCTGCAATGCTCGCTTACTGGAAGTTCGGGAGTGGCACGGTGATATACTCAGGACTGGCGGACCCGCAGGGGAGTAACATCTTCGACCCACTTAACGAGAATGTCTGGAACGATTTCCATGCTCTTCCCGAATACCCCCTTTTCTGGAAACAGCTGATGGAATGGGTAAGCGGGAGCCTTGACGTGAGCGAATTCAACGGAAAGACGGGGCAGTTTATCAAACTCCCGGCGCGCCAGACCGTAAAGACGCCGGGCGACAGCATCACAACTGATCTTCTGCTGCTTGATGAAGTAGGGGTTTATGGTCTTCCTGACAGGGATGTTGCTGTAAACCTGTACAATGAACAGGAGTCAAACCTTGCAGGCAGCACAATTTCCACATCAACAGGAGCAGCAGGAGCGGGTGAAGAAGTACCGGTCACTGCCCAGACGATACGGGTTCCAAAGTATCTTGATATTTATCTCATAATCGCAGCCATGTTCCTTGTGTTCCTTGAACTCTACTACCTGCACTGGAGGGGTGAACTGTAATGGATTTTGCAAGTCCGCTTACTCTTCTCCTCATAAGCCCCGTAGTCCTTGCAGGATGGTACGCGATCAGGAAAGGCATATCCAGGCCATTGATGATATCGCGTGTTATAATACTCAGCCTTTTGATAATTGCGCTTGCTTCGCCTTTCACGCTCGGAACAAGCACGATAAAGGAGGAAGCGCCCAGGATTACGGTCATTTCCGACCAGACGATGAGCGTGGATTTATTTAACAAGGATAACGGTCAGAAAATATTCGAATCCCTGAAATCCAGAACCCCTACGACTTACAGGCAGTTCGCAGGAATCAAGTCGCCAATCGGGGATGAGGTGATAAGCGCTGCTGAAAATAACAACCTGGTGCTCGTGAGCGATGGGAACAATAATTATGGAAAAGACCTGCCAGAAGCTATCTCTTTTGTTACGCGCACAGGTACACGCGTGTATGCCGTGAGGCAGGAACCGATACATAATGACGCCAGTGTTGAGATAGTCAGCCCAAAGAACCTTATCATTGACAACGAGAACGTGTTCAATATCGTGGTAAGGCAGGCAGGGAACACAACAAGCTACAGGCTTGATGTACAGATAGACGGCGGGTCTGCATATAGCGAAAGTATAACCCAGACCGAGAGGATGAAGATAATCCCGGTTTCGTACACCTTCAACTCGCTGGGAAATCATCGGATAACAGCCACCATAATACCGAGCGGCGAAGACTGGTTCAAGATCAACAACATTTTCTACAGGTCAGTGTACGTGGTGCCGAAGCCAAAGGTGCTGGCAGTGACGGGCGATACAACTTCGCCTCTTTACACCGTCGCAAGCAGCCTGTACGATGTCACGGCCACGGATACGCTCCCTGACGACCTCTCGCCTTACAAGGCTGTGGTAATAGACAATAAAGGCGCAGCGCAGTTGAGCGCAGATACTTTAAACCCGTACATCAGCGGAGGCGGAGGGCTTGTAGTTGTAGGAGGGGACGCATCATATGATAGAGGTCTTTATAACAACTCGCCAGTTGAAGGCGTCCTGCCCGTAATATCGAGGGCAGCTGAGTATCAGGGTGGAAGGAACCTGATTATCCTGATTGATACTTCAGGGAGCACGGCTTTGGGAGATGCGACAACAGGTCTTACTTTCATCGGTCTTATTGATGCGAACGCCATAAATATTATCCAGAACGTTGCATCGGATACACGCGCAGGCGTTGTGGCTTTTAGCGGAATCACGGCCCAGACAGATATACTTCCGATGGGTAGTGAAGCTAACAGACAAACACTTATAAGTTTCGTAAAAGAGATCGGACCAAAAGGAGGGGAAAATCCTACTGATCTTGATAAAGGGCTCCGTGCCGCAGAGAAATTATTAGATTCTGTCAGCGGTTCTAAAGAGATTATAGTAATATCGGACGGTCAGATACATCCGGATGGAGTTGAGCAAATGAAAAAGACGGCTATCGACCTGAAAAATAAAGATATTAAAATGCAATTAGTACAGATACTAACGTCCCCTGAAACGCTGAAAGAGCCATACAAATTATACGGTGATCTTGCACAGGCAGCCGATGGCCAGGTTACAGTTCTAAATCCTGACGAGCGTGCAACCACTTTAATCGAACAGGGACCTTCTGGCACGCCTGCGCCAACTCCCACAGCCACACCTGAGGTGAGTTTTCAATATCCACTCGTGGCAGTGGACCCGGATCATTTCATCACAAAATTCATCAACATTACTGCGTCGGTGACCGGGTATAATGATGTAACACCCAAACTCGGCTCTGACCTGCTTGTTGCTACGAACAGGGGCAAGCCCATTCTGACTACCTGGAACCTCGGGCTTGGAAGAGTAGCATCTTTCACAACAGATAACGGAGGCGGAAATACTCTCTGGGCAAGCGCAATCTACAGCGGTGAGAACTCACGCTTCATTTCATCGATGATAAACTGGGCAATCGGCGACCCAAGACCGAAAGGAGATGTGGTAATACAGGCAGAGGATATCTGGGGCGGCACGCCGGGGAAGGCGGTTATTACAGCCAGCACCTTACCCCAAGTCAAATTTGATGGCACGCCGCTTGACCTTACCCGCACAGGACCGAATACATATGAGGCTCAGATAAACCTTGAGAAAGATGGGTTCCACGACCTATCAGGATATGGTATAGCAGTGAACTACCCGCTTGAGTACAGGGAGATAGGTTTTAATGAAGATTTTAAGAGCGCTATTGATTCAAATGGCGGACGCGTGTATAATGAAGATGAGGTCGAGGGTCTGCTGCTCCTGGATATTAAAAATAAAGCTATCAGGACAGTAGAGGAGCCGCAGAGCGAGAAAGAGCCGTTCCTTCTTGCAGCCCTTGGATTGTTCTTAGCCGAAGTGATAGTCAGGAGGCTTAAGGACTACAGGAAAGAGAGACCGCAGATCGAGGAGAATCCTCCGAAAGCAGCGCCTGTGGAACCAGCGGCTGAAGCTGCTGAATAAAACCGTAAAAGAAAAATAGAAGAAATGGTTAAAACCCTGAAGTTTTAACTCGTCAGAACAATCTCTATGCTGATATCCTTGGGCACCTGGATGCGCATCAACTGGCGCAGCGCCCGTTCATCAGCATCAAGGTCGATGAGCCTCTTGTGGACTCTCATTTCCCAGTGGTCCCATGTCGCGCTCCCCTCCCCGTCCGGGGACTTCCTGCACGGCACGACCAGTTTCTTCGTAGGCAGCGGAACAGGACCTGAGATGTTCACGCCTGTCCTCTGCGCTATATCCTTAACCTGGGAACATATCCCATCAAGAGTGGAAGGGCTTGTCCCTGATAAACGTATCCTCGCTTTCTGAGCCATAAAAACACCGTTTTAAAAAATAAAAAAAGGGCTACAGGCGAAGCTTAATGTCCTGGACCATGCCTGCCGCAATAGTCATACCCATATCCCGTATCGCAAAGCGACCAAGCTGGGGGATCTCCTTGACTTTCTCGATGCACAACGGCTTTGTTGGTTTAATTGTAACAACAGCGGCATCTCCTGCCTTGATAAAGTCCGGGTTCTCGGCAGTCACCTGACCGCTCTTGGGGTCAAGTTTCTTGAGTATAGCCGTTATCGTGCCCGCGACCTGTGCCGTATGGCAGTGAATCACTGGTGTATAACCTGCTGCGACCGCCGACGGATGCTGCAGGACCACTATCTGTGCTGTGAACTCTTCTGCAACAGCCGGGGGTTTATCGGAATGTCCGCATACATCACCCCTGCGAATGTCTTTCTTATCGACACCTCTGACGTTCCAGCCGATGTTATCGCCCGGAAGGGCTTCTTTGATTTCCTGGTGGTGCATCTCGATTGATTTGACCTCACCGACAGCCTTTGCGGGCATGAATATAATTTTATCACCGGGTTTCATCTTTCCTGTCTCAACGCGCCCTACAGGCACGGTTCCGATGCCTGAGATCGTGTACGAATCCTGAACAGGAATGCGCAGCGGTAAAGCAATCGGTTTCTCGGGCACTTTTAACATGTCCAGTGAAGCTAAAAGTGTTGGACCTGTGTACCATTTTGTCTTATCGCTCGGCTTGGCAAGGTTATCTCCCTGGAATGCTGATGTGGGAATGAAATTAATTTCATCAGGTTTATAACCCACCATTTTGAGAAGAGTGCTGAGATCAGCTTTTACCTGGTCATATCTTGCCTTGTCGTAATTCACTTCATCCATCTTGTTGAGTGCGATGATCAACTGGGTGATACCAAGAGTCCTTGCAAGGAATACATGTTCTCTTGTCTGTGACTGGACACCCTCTTTGGCTGCGCAAACAAGTATGGCTGCATCAGCCTGGGAAGCGCCCGTGATCATGTTCTTGACAAAGTCCCTGTGACCGGGGCAGTCCACGATCGTAAAGTAAAACTTGGCTGTATCGAATCTCTGATGTGCGACATCGATCGTGATACCCCTGTCCCTCTCTTCCTTGAGTGAGTCCATCACCCAGGCGAATACGAAGGATTCTTTACCTTTCGCTTTTGCTTCTTCTTTATACTTTTCAATGATGTGCGGCGGCACAGCGCCTGTTTCAAACAATAATCGCCCGACGAGGGTTGATTTCCCGTGGTCGATATGTCCGATGACTGCTAAATTTAAATGTGGTTTTTCTGCCATATTATTTCACCTTTAATTATTTTGTGATAATGTTTTTTGACCCTATAGTCCTTTTTGTTTTTAAACCTTGCGTTATGTGGGATATGCTCGCCATAGTGCATAGCCCACATGTGCCACGTATGGGCATACATGGATTCTGCACGACGGCGTGCATAAAACCGTCAATCAGGGGCTTATAAAGTCGCTGGGTTTTGGCAACTCAAGCTTAAGTCCTTTCCTCTGACGTATACCCATAACGATTTCATTGAGCATGTTCGCAGGTATGGGTTCAAATCCCACGAATTCCGTGCTCCACATCGCCCTGCCTTCGGTTGCTGAGCGTATATCGCCTGAGAACCCGAACAACTGCGCGACCGGCGCTTTGGATTCAATGATGGTCGTATCGCCTTCTGATTTCATGTCAAGTATGGTACCGCGCCTTCCCTGCATTTCGCGCATCGCGCCTCCCATCTGTTCCTGGGGAACGTGGATGAACACTTTCTGGAAAGGCTCAAGAAGCGTCGCGCCTCCCATGAGCATTGCTGCCTGGACAGCCTGCCTTGATGCGGGTATTACCTGTGCAGGTCCCCTGTGGATGGAGTCTTCGTGCAGTTTGGCATCCATCAGTTTTACTTTTACTCCCATTACAGGTTCCCTTGAGAGCGGTCCGGCTTTCATGACCTCTTCAAAGCCCTCAAGCACGAGTTCCATTGTTTCATTCAGGTACTGGATACCTTTCGTCATATCAAAGAAGGCATTGGTCTCGTAGATATAGGTAATTCCCTTTGCTTCGTCCTTGCTCATGCCCGCCTTCATCAGTATGTCCCTGCGCTCCACTTCCTGCATTTTCATTGAGACTTCGTTGTTCTTTATAAGTTCTACCACTTTCTGCTCTAGCGGTTCGACTTCGATATAGAACCTGTTATGGTGGTTGGGTGATTTACCTTCCACAGGTCCTGCGTGGGTTGCAACGGTCTCCCTGTAAACCACGAGCGGCTTTGAGGTGGTGATCTCGACGTGTTTATCGCGCTGGATCCTGTGAGCTACAACTTCAAGATGAAGCTCGCCCATTCCTGCCAGTAGATGCTCTCCTGTTTCCTGGTTGATATTCACTTTAAGCGTGGGGTCTTCCTTTGCTACCTGCCTCAGGACTTCAATGAGCTTTGGAAGGTCTTTCATATGTTTGGCTTCCACAGCTACCGTCATAACAGGTTCGCTGACATGCCTGATGCTCTCAAACGGAGTCATACCCTTTTCGGTAGAGGCTGTCGAGCCGACTATTGCATCGCTTAAACCGGTCACAGCAACGATATTACCAGCCGGGATTCTCTCGACCTCGATACGCTCAGGACCCATGAAAATCCCAACAGATTGTATCCTGTTCGAATTCGGCATCCCTGAAATGAAAATCTCTTTTCCGCGTTCAAGCGTGCCTGAGAAAAGCCTTCCGCTTGCCACTTCGCCGGCATGCGGGTCTGTGGTAATATCTGTGATCATTAGAGCTACTTTGCCGTTTCTATCCACGTTTATCATGGATTTGCCTATTTCACTCTCCTTATCCCCGTGCCAGATGACCTTTATTCGCTCTTGCTGAGCCTGGACCGGGCTTGGCAGGAACCGTATGATCATATCGTTCATGACAAGATGAAGCGGGCATTTCTGTGCAAGCTCCTGCTGCTTTTCTGCCTGGCAGTATTCGATTATTTCCTTAAAACTGATGCCCGTCTTTTTCATGTAAGGGACGCTGATAGCCCAGTTATTCAGTGCCGAACCGAAAGCCACTTTCCCTACTACGGGATCAAGCCTCAGACTCTCGTACTGGTCAGGCTTCAAGCCTTTTATGATCTTATTGACCTTATCGATCACCAGACCCAGGCGCATCTGCATGTCCTGCGGCGTAAGTTTTAACTCATTTATAAGCCGGTCAACCTTATTTATGAAAAGTATGGGTACTACATTTTCACGAAGTGCCTGGCGCAGCACGGTCTCGGTCTGCGGCATCGGCCCTTCCACAGCATCGACCAGTACGACAGCACCATCTACCGCTCTCATGGCGCGTGTAACGTCTCCGCCAAAGTCAACGTGACCGGGCGTATCGATGAGGTTGATAAGGTACTCCTTGCCCTCATACTGGTGCACCATTGAGACTGTCGCAGCATCGATGGTGATGCCTCGTTTCTGTTCTTCTTCATCAAAGTCCATGAATAACTGCTCGCCTGCAAGCTCCTGTGAGATCATACCTGCACCGGCGAGTAGATTATCAGAGAATGTTGTTTTACCGTGGTCGATATGTGCAACTGTACCGATGTTCCGGATGAACTCGGGTTTGTCCATCAGCGTTGTCACATGCTCAACCATTTTCTTTCGTCTGCCCATTATAGATTACCTCTTTTATTGGAAGTTCAGCCTCTTTATTATCCAATCCTATATAAACACTTTGAAAACAGAGAAAACGGGACGGGGGGTGGGAAATCAGGGTTATTTTCATGAATATACAGGTAGAATTAACACCGATATCGCATGATTTATGTGAGAATGCTAATCAAATTCAAAATCGAATTTACTGCAAATTTTGTCTCCTTTATAACCATAAGTTTTTCTGCGAACCATTCCTTCTATCAGGCCCAGCAATGTAGATATTAAAACAACGACTTCAAATATCTCTCTTAAAAAAATTCCTCTTCTATTTTTATTATTTATTATTTTAGATATATTATCTAAGAGCGTTACTTTTTTTACAATTTCTAGTGAAATTTTTATTATCAGCTTCCTTGCATTAAAATAATGTTCATATTTCGTACTCAGATTATAGAGCTGTCTTCCCTCTAAACGCTTCCTTTTGATTAATCTGTCCAGAGAGCAGTAATTTCTATGATATATTATGGCTTCTGAGGTATATTTTAGCTTATAGCCTTTTCCTCTTACCCTTACCCCAAAATCGATATCTTCAAGCCCGATCAACTGTGTATCAAAGCCGCCTACGGATTTTATAATATGCGATCTATATGCTGCATTTCCGGTCGCTAAAGAGACGCTCCCTTCCTGGTCAAAAAAACCCCCATATCTCTCCACATGATTTTTCGGCTTATATGCAAGGATTGTGCCGCCAACGCCTCCAACCCTCTCATCTTTAAATGCGTTTAGCATGTTTTTAATCCAATTCTTGTCTGCTACACAATCATCATCAGTAAAACAAATGATCTCTCCTTTGGTAGTATTATTCAGTCCTGTGTTCAATGCCGCTGCTTTGCCCTGATTTCTCTGAGTGTGCCATATAAATGTACACGGCGCCTTTTTTTCATAAGTTCTCAGAACTTTCTCTGTACCATCGTTTGAGCCATCGTTGATTACTATAATTTCATACTTTTCTTTTGGATAATCCTGGTTAAATAAAGATCCCAAGCACTCCTCAAGCCAGCTTCTCCTGTTATGCGTAGCCAGTAAGATGCTTACAAATGGATAATTCATGCCCACACCCCTTTACTATTTCGTTAGTTAACGAAATAGACCAAAACGAAGAACCTAAATGATAATTGTCGTCCAAAAACAAAAGCTTTTGGTAATGGTAATAAGGGAATGGTTCTATTGGAATGATTAGCTGAAAAAAGAAGGATGGAGATAGAGCCCCGGCAAGGCCCAGACTCCTCTTTTAATACGCCGATGCTCCCTGGAGCGAGGATAACCTCTGGATGCGCTTGAGCATATTGGGATGTGTGCTAAGCATTTCCATTATCTTGTCAGTTGTGCTTACTTTCACAGGTCTTGTCTGCAGCGCCATCAGCTCGTTGGCGTCGATAGTGCCGCTCCCGTCAAGGTCAAGCTGGGACAGTTCCCTTATCTCGTAGGCTGCGCGTGAGGGGTCGTTGGCAAAGAACGCCTTCATGCCCTCTATCGGCTTCAGCGAATCCTTGTTGACCCTGGCGCTGCCGTAAACGAGCTTGTATAAGGCGGAAGCAAGGTGATGCGGACCGTTGCCGAGCTTGACGGCTCCTTCGTCAGCGTAGTATTCTCTGATCCTTGATACATACAGTACGAGGAGGTTCGTTATCAGATATACCGCAAAAGCTGCTATCCCGATAAGTACAGCATTTCCGCGTTCCCTGCCGCCTGAGAACAGAGAGCTCCATGCGATGTACCAGGCAATCATCGGGATAACGCTTATCATTGTTATCACAGCCACGTCCTTATGCTTCAGGTGCGAGACCTCATGTGCGAGCACTGCTCTTAACTCTCTTTCGTTAAGCAGGTTCATTATTCCTTCAGTGACGCACACGCGTCCGTCTTTAGCCCACCTGCCGAACGCGAACGCATTGGGTATGGGCATCCTGGCGATGCCTACTTTAGGCTTCGGAATCCCTGCATCTCTTGCGAGATCAGTGACCATTCTGTGCAGCGCCGGGTATTCCTGCTCGCTCACGTAGCGTATGCTCATCGACCATTCGACCATCTTTGGTCCAATCATGTACTGGATGAACAGCATCACTGAAGCGAGGATACCGTAAAAATAAAAACCACCCAAATTACCCAGTCCCGCAAGGTTCGCTGCAAATACCACAAGTCCGTAGATTATGGCGAACATTACGGTCATTATCAGATACAATCTCAGTTTAAGCCACATATTCTTATCACCTTTTTATATTCTTAAAATAAAGAACTTAAATAAATACTTTATCTATCTTATTACGCGCGGAAGAGAGAGCCTTGCTGCCTGCTATATCAGCTGCAAAACTATCAGCCATGTATTCAAGCTCGGACCTCTTATGCGAAGAAAAGGTCATGAAAGCAAGCTGTCTCAGGTACGGCATCCTCGAATTATTGCGGATATGCCAGGCTTCGTGCGCCAGTACGGCCTTGAGCTCCTCGTTATCCAGCATCTCAAGAAGCCCGACCGATACAAAGATGGACCTGCCTGCTGCAAAAGCCCGGGGCGCTGCGGAATCATAGTAATAAACCGTGGCGCATGTCAACTGGCTTACGAATTTCTGCGTCCAATCTATCAGGTTACCTACCGGTTTTGCATCAAGGCGCTTTATCATTATGCTGTCATAATGCCGGAGCACCCCGAAAATCAGGACGCTGGATATTGCCACATAAGCAAAGTATAGATAAATCGTCAGCATCCCATCGCATTTCATCAGGTAAAATGTAGCAATGATAGCCAGGAATACCGCTACCTGGGCTGATACAAATATCAGGAGCTTGTGTTTTGGGTTTTTGACAATAAAACTCGCCGCAAGCAGGGCAATCGAAATAACAAGGAACAGCGCCACAAAAGGGGCGAAGTCGGATAACCTCAGGCATAGACCAAAGCAGTTTATTTCACCGAGTATATTCATTTTTTATCACTGTATTTTGAGAAGTTCTCAAGCGCAAGGGGACCGAACGTGTCCACAAGGCTGTCCAGGATTTTCGTAGTGATTTCGCCGGCAATCTCTTCCTCGGAGAACACCGGGGCATATATATAACGCACCCTGCCTCCCACATTATCCACCCTTCTGGATGCGTACCCGGCTTTTACAAGCCGGTCAAGAGTGCCGGCTATGCTCGTCAATGGGATATCTGTCTTTTCGGTCAGCTCCGATGTCATCATCTCTCCTTCGTTCCATAAGGTTTTGAGGATTTTAGCTTCGATTGGGCTGAAAAACTTGGTGAGCCCGTCGTTAGCAATATTGATCTGATCCAGCTTGACCATGAGTTTACGATTGGCGTAAAGAGTATTAAAGTTTGTGGAAAGGTAAAAGTACATTTCAAGCTTGTGTTAACAGGGCTGGTAAAGTACGACCAGCTTCTTGTACCCGACCCTATCGCTGTTGCTGTTAATGCCGCAGGTCCGGGTCTTTTCTGGCTGAGACCGTTCATAAAGATCGGAGCGATAGTAGGTTTAAGCTCTGTCGTTCTTGTATTGCTTCCCAGCCAGCCGAGGATTTTTTACACAATGGCAAAAGACGGTCTGCTGCCCGGGATATTCTCATCGGTGCATCCAAAGTTTAAAACACCGTACATAGCCACGATTTTGACTGGCATAGCTGCAGTGGTCGTTGCAGGGCTCTTACCCATAGAGATTCTGGGCGCGCTCGTCTAGATCGGAACGTTACTGGTTTTTGTGATTGTATGTTTAAGTGTTCTTGTTTGCGCAAACGCAGCCGGATCTGCCCAGGCCCTTCAAAACTCCTTTTGTGCCCTGGGTCCCGGTTTTAGGCGCGATGTTCTCATTTGCGCAGATGATAGCACTTCCGGTCGATACATGGCTGCGGCTTCTTATCTGGATGGGTATCGGGCTTGTGATTTACTTTTCATACAGCAGACGGCATAGTAAGGTACGAAGTATGGAAATTGTGTCCTGATATGCTTGCCACCCGCAGGCACTGTCACTTAGACAGCACAGGAGAGTTGTTCTGCCACACATGGTTAGTTCAGATAAGACATGCTCATGTCTCTTTTTCATAATGATTTTAACAGCTCAAGCACTGAGTATCCTGCGCGGGTTATGCCCATGCTTCGCATATCGGTATCTGTTCCCACGACATACAGGCCGTTGACCGGGGTTTTAATCGAAGGGAAATAATTAAGAGAAACTGCGGCTTTCTCAGGGACCATTACCTGCGTATGTACCATTTCGATGTTCTTCTCTACTGCAGGTACCAGAGAATATATTGTGTTGAGAAGTTTTTCCTCCGAATCACGGCATTTTTTCGGGTCTATTATCGTGCTCACTCCTACAAGACCTTTATTTCGCGGCGCAAGCTCGGGCACAGGCATGAGCCAGTAGAATAGTTCTTTATCAGAATCACGGACGTCGCAAAAGACTTCCGAGCCGTTATAATTGAACTCGGTCATTGGTTCCTTAAGCCCGAGCCAGATTGTCATTGCTGTTGCCTGCTCAAGTTGTTTTACCTGCCGGCTCCATTCCACAGGCATCTCGATAATACCGGGCAGCTTTTTTACCTCCCCGGAATAGACAACTTTATCAGAAAGGTAATCGGCTTTCGGGGTTGAGACGCTAAAACCGCTCCCGTCCTTTTCGATTTTCCGAACTTCTTCTGCCGTATGATACCCCACGTTTTTCGGGAACGATGCGATCACGCCGTCTGTTATCGACTGTATACCGCCCAGAGGATAGCCCTGGGAGCGGTATCCGGGATTATTGAAAAGCTTCGCCGTTTCAGTGATCCGCCTGATTACCCCTCTTTTACCACCTGAGCTGAATCCGCACCCTTCCAGAAGCCGGGATACCGACGTCTTTTCCATTGAGAGCCCGCTCAACAGATAAGAAAGCGCGTTCATGAACTGCATTGTTTTTTTGCTGAGCCTGTGCTTCGAGATAACATCGTATACAGCTTTTTGTTTTTCCCTGAAAATAGCGCGAGATATAACCGTATTGAGAAGATCTCCTGCAAGAACCACCTTATCTTTTGCAGGAAAGGCATTCATTTTTAAGAAACCCGGGAGTGTTGAAGGAATTTTCTCCAATCCGTTTTTTTTGCGAAGATAGTAATCATAATGCCGCCTGAATGCGGGAAATTTTCCAGGGTCAAAATAGCGCTTCAATTGATTCAGCGGGCCATGGATCAGTTCTGTTATTGCATGGATGCCGGTATCAACACGCCAGCCAGGAAAGCCCTCAGGTTCGTATGTCCTGCAGTTCCCTCCAAGAGCATCTGTTTTTTCAAGAAGGAGAATGCTGTTCCCTTTCTTTCCGAGAGCCAGAGCAGATAAAAGGCCGGAAATCCCTCCTCCTACAACAATAGCATCATAGGCGTTATGGTCAGCCATAGGTCAGCACCTCATAGAACAAATTCGCTAAACATCGAATTTGTTGATCAACAGAACATATCAGATCCGATTTCCCTTTACATATTTCGGATTTTTTATATCTGAATTTTGTACAAGTTTTGAAACATTACTCTTGATCCGAATTCAGAATGTTCTCTCATTTATATTCTATGTCTACAACATATATTTAAAACATACGAAGTTGTCGATTTATTGTTTTAGCTCTGCGCGCCTGTTCTTAGGGCATATCCTCGCTCTGATCTCATTAATGAGCCTTCGCTTTGGGTCATCCCATACCTCTTCTGCCCATATGCCGTCATTAAAGAACTTAAGAAATTGAAATTCGTTCTTACCACCGCTGACCCTGGCGTAACATGGTCTCAGGCTATGGAGGCATTTCTGCACCTCCAATACCCTATCCATGTCTAATATTTTCTGGAAATCCTTGGCTTTTCCACTAATTTTTCCGAACAAAAAATCGAAGTAACCACAATCTTTTTTAATTCTATCGAACAATACAATATTTCCTATTGGGAAAGTTACATTTTCATGCAAAGTTAAAATGATTAGGAAAGCCGTATCGTCCAAAACGATAGGAATATTGTGAGAAAGGAATATGCATATATATCCAATTCAAAAAAATGATTTTTTGTTTGAAGATACAAATAAAAAATTATATTGCGAGAAATATCTCAAAATTATTGTTAATTCATCCCTGGATGGAATAGCTGTCCTTGATGAACATGGCAAATTTGAGTTTACAAATGATTCTTTTTTTAGAATAACAGGTTGGCCGAAAGAAGAAATAATTGGTCAGTTTTTTTTAAAAATGATCCCTGAAGATGTAAGAGAGTTTGTAATGGAGCATTGGAAAGGGATTCAAACTGATCATGGAGGATACCATGAAATCAAAATCATAACAAAATCCGGTATAATAAAGTATCTGAATGTATCAAGTTCTCTGGCAGATATTAATGGCCAGAATAAAGTTATAGCTATTGTTCATGATATCTCCGAAAATAAGAGATATGAGATGAATCTAAAAGAATCTGAAGCAAGATATAGGGATCTTTTTGAAAACGCCCAGGATGCTATGTATGTATTGGATAGTGAAAGTAATTTTTTAAGAATGAACAAAGTTGGAATTCAAACATTAGGATGTACAACAGAGGAAGTGATTGGTAGCAATATTTCCAAATGGGTCACACCTGATAGCCTGAGAATTATTAATGAACGCCGAAAAAAACGTCTAGCCGGAGAAAATGTCAACCAGGCAGATATCATTGAGATAGTGTGCAAGAATAATGAACACAGGTGGGTTGAAATAAGAACCAGAGTTATCAGATCAGATAATGGAACAATAGAAATTCATGGCATAGCCAGAGATATTACTGAAAATCGATTGTTGAAAAAAGAACTCAGTAAATCTAATAAACAACGGAAACTTTTATGTTATCTGATTCAGGGTACGCGCGGAGGAAAAACCCGTGCATTGATCTTGAAACATCTTTCTGACAGGCCTTATAATGCTAATCAATTAGCAATAGCTTTGAATGTAGATTATAAAACTATCAGACATCACCTAAATGTTTTATTAAAAAATGGAGTAATCACAAAAAATAATGATGCATACAATATTTCAAGGAATATAGAATCGGATTTGAATGAGGTTAATGTTCATGTCCACATACATCCCGCAGTAGCATCCAATGAAACTCCTGAATAATTCCATACTTCCAGTGGGCTTCGAGAGAGAAGCATCGGAGAGGATGCTCATGGTTTTTGCATTTCTGTCGGTTTGCCTGTGATTTCGGTTTTCATATGCAGGCACAGGGTGCAATTTAAAGGGATAACAACGGCTGCAACATAGTAAATTGAATCATTTTTGTAACTTTGATACTTGGAAATTTTTGTTAAGGAAATTTAGAATACGCTCGTTAACCATCTCAGGCTGGTCCATGGACGGTATATGACCCGCATCAGGAATCATTTCGGCTAGTATATTTGGCATCAGTCGAGTGGCGCGATCTATGGCTTTCTGAGCGGAAAAGATGCCTTCTTTTTCTCCTATTAGCAAAAGAGCAGGGGTTTTGATTTGCTGCAATTCATCATCCGTGAATTCGGTCGGGAATACCAATTTAAACTTGCAGGCTGCAGCTAAAACCAATTGCTCAAAATAGGTCTCATTAGGCCGCTTTACAAACAACGGCCGTATGCTGTTGATTATAAAGGGTCGAATCGGAAAGAGCATCGACGGAACTAGGCGTAAAATATACATTTTATTGAATGGGGCAAATGCCGCTGGCGGACTGAGCAGTACAATCTTCTTCACTCGCTCCCGGGCATACAGAGCCAGGCTCATTACCACCCATCCGCCGTATGATGCTCCCACCACATCAGCCTGTGTAACATTAAGCTCATTGAATACATCGGTTAACCAGAGAGCGTAATCAGACTTATTTTGAGGTGGGTAGCTGATTACGCTTTTGCCTGCATCCCCTATTATATCCAGCGCATAGACTTGATATTCACGGCTCAGGTAAGCAATGTTGGGGAACCACATAGTAGCGCTTGCACTCGTAGCATGTAAAAGCACCAATGGTGGTGCACCTTTTGGACCACTTGCAATGATATGGGTTTTGCCAAACTGTGTGGGTATATCAAAAGACTCATAGGATACAGGCCAGAGGGAAAGAACGGCATCATAGGCAGCCATATATTTGGCTTGGCTTTCAGGTGTTTTAAAGATCGATAAATTTTTAGGCGTAAATTTACCCCTCTTCTCTTATAATCTATAATGTATCTAAAGTCTATAATCTTTGGCTCCAGTGCGCCTGTTTAAGATTCGAAAAGGTTTTCCTGAATCCCTATCTCCCATCCGAGCATGAGTTCCCTTGATTATGGCAGTCACTACCCTGCATTAGAAATGCAGGGCATCAACGGGAGGATGCTCGAAGATTTCTCCTCAGTCAATGGATTGGGTTATGTGTTCCTTTTCAGGCGCAAGGCAAGTATAGATATCACAAAGCTAAGGATTGAGTTTGAGAAGAGATCACTGTTGGAGAGCGAAAAGACGAAACCGTCAAGGCTTACAGATTTTATGTATATATGCGAATAATTTATATGACATCGTAACAATGATATGTCACAGAATAAAGCAAGTAATATCATTTTGAAGAAGGAGGCAACATTGGAATTATTGACAATAAAACAAGCAAGTGAATGGGCATCTGAATATTCAAAGAAAAAAGTTACACCTTCTAATATTTCTTACCTTATTCAATATGGGCGAATTAGAAAAAATGGCTCGAATGGCAGCACTTTAATCGATAAACAAGAATTAATTAAATATTATGATTCTTATTTGGGTAAAAGAGAACTTGAATGGAAGGGGTTATTGGGAGAGGATTTAAATTGGGCTTTGTCTTTTGACCATCTCAAAGAAGCAGATACCACAAAGCATGTACACAGGTTACACCCTTATAAAGGTAAATTCATACCACAATTAGTAGAGTATTTTTTGGATGACCATACTGACGATTATAAGAAAGAAATATATTTTAATAAAGGTGATATTGTACTTGATCCTTTTTGCGGAAGCGGAACAACTATAGTTCAGGCTAATGAATTGGGGATGCATGCGATTGGGATTGATGTTTCAGCGTTCAATTCATTGATCTGTAATGCAAAAATAGGAAAATATGATTTTGTAGATTTAGATTATGAAATAAAAAAAATTACAAAAGCATTAAAACAATTTATTACAGATTCAAACACTGTCAAGTTTGAAAATAAGCTTACTCAAGAACTTACAAAGTTCAATAATAAATATTTTCCATCACCGGAATACAAATATAAAGTAGCACTCAGGGAAATAGAAGAAAACAAATATGGAATTGAAAAAGAAAACGAATTTTTGCCAATATTTACAAATTTGGTTAAGGAATATGATATTCAATTAACACAAGACAAATATAATAGTTTTCTGGATAGATGGTATTTACATCATGTTAGAACTGAAATTGATTTCACATGCAGCCTTATCAAACAGATAAAAAATCCATCTACTAAAAAAGTGTTGAGTATTATTTTGAGTAGAACAGTTCGTTCATGTCGCGCCACAACACATGCAGACCTTGCTACTTTAAAACATCCTGTAACTTCAACATATTATTGTTCCAAGCACGGAAAAATGTGTAAGCCTCTATTTTCGATTTTGAGCTGATGGGAACGTTACAGTAAAGACACAATAAATCGATTATGCCAGTTCATTAAAGTGCGGACAGATACGTATCAGGTTTGTTTAGGATCTGTGCGTAAATAACTTAC
>NZ_FZMP01000012.1 GCF_900196725.1 Candidatus Methanoperedens nitratireducens
GATCAATTTAGGTTCATAGTGACTAAATGAGCCGAAATCCAAGATGAATTAAACTTCAATTTGTGTTGGTGAATAAAAATTATAGATGAAATAGGTATAAAAGTAACTCCAATTAACCCTAACCCCGTACTTAAGAAGTACCGGGCTTGATAGCGTTTTTTGCCTATAAAACTTTTCCGCGATTTTCTAATGTATGGAAAATCCCAATCAATAACTAATCTCTCAGCCAATATAACTTTCTGAAAGCTTCGGGTAGGGTAGTCTCAAAGTTCCAGAGCGGCTTACTCAATAGAAACAACAAAAACGTAGTGTATTGCACATTCATATCAAGAAAAAATTCCGCGTCTTAATTTTAAAAAGGATTATGTCTTGATAAATCCTTTTCACATAGATGATAGTTGAAAACTATGAAAGAAGTTCGCACCGAAATCGAAATAAATGCACCTCCTGAGCGTGTATGGCAGTTGCTCACCGATTTTGCTAGTTTCCCTCTATGGAACCCGTTCATACGCAAGGCCAGCGGGGAACCCAGGAAAGGTGCACAGCTCGAAGTATATCTCCAGCCTTCAGGCGCAAAGGGCATGACCTTTCGCCCGAAGGTACTCAAAGCAGAACCGGCTCGTGAACTGCGCTGGCTTGGACATTTCCTGATACCCGGTTTGTTCGACGGCGAGCACATTTTCACCATCGAGCCGCTTGGAGCCGGGCGTGTGCGATTTGTACAGCGCGAGATCTTTACAGGCATTCTCGTTCCCCTGTTTGTGCGCTGGCTGGGTAAGGACACGCGGCGGGGCTTTGAAGAAATGAACCGGGCTCTCAAATTGCGGGCGGAACATTAGTAATTTAGCCACTGAGGCACAGAGGCACAAAGACCGACTTGCATCAAAAAATAACTCTTTAAATTCAATCTCTGAGTTCTCTGTGCCTCTGTGTCTCTGTGCCTCTGTGGCAGAAAATTAAATATGTTTTTCTGCCCCCGTCAAGAAATCATGGCACGCATCAAGAGGAAAAATAACTGGTATATTTCAATTTTGGACACATAAAGTTAATTTTTATTTTAATTTTTCATCCAATGGCGAGCACATTTTCACCATCAAGACACTTTACTATTCAATATATAAACAATCATGTCCATTTTCGCGTATATGGTATATGAAATATGTGAATACTGCGGAAATAAGTTCGATAAACGAGGGATAGGCAAGCATCGTGTATCATGCCGCAAGCGAAAAGAAAAAGAACTGGAGGCGGCAGAGAAGCACAAAGGGAGAGCCGAACAGGACGCGCAGATTCGGGAGCTGTTAGAAAAGGCAAAAAAGCTGGAGCACATGATCGATGATTTAGCCTCTCAAATTGTTGAACTGATCAAAGAGGCTGAATAACACAGGCAGGCTTGTTCTACTCATTACCGGGTAACAGTGATGTATCTTTTAGTTTCTGGAAAGTTGATAAACAATAAATAGCGTACATTAATACCCCCAGGTTTATTGCTGAAATAATAAACACATAAGGGTATCCATGCAGGATAGATTGACCTGTATGTAAGAGAGATAAGACATCGTAAAGATTAAACAGGAATGTGAAAGTCATAATCCAGTATATAAAAACCAAGCGCCTGTCCATGTACATCACAACGGCAAGCGGTGCGAACATTGGGAACAGGTACCTTTCATGAACGCGGGTAAAGAGCATGAAAAACCCAAAAAACAGAATTGCAGAAGCAAAATATATTATCCTGTTATCCCTTGTTTTAACAGTTACATATAAAACATATATGAATAATATTCCGAACAGGATGTAAGACCATAATCTGTAGCTTAAAAATAAGAAAGGTATATCATCCGGTTTCCAGAAACCCGGAAAAGCCCAGAGATTAAAGGCATTCAAAGATGTATAGGAATACTCGTTATAGCCAGTGGTGTATGGTCTTATTATTTTAACAAGAACATCGGTGATTTTCAGGCTTTTCAAATGAAATGGCAGTGCCAGAGTTACAAACACTCCCGAAGATATCATAGAGATCTTTGCAAGTCTTGAAATCCGGGTTTTTACCGGCAGGATTTTCACTTTTAAGGTTTTAATCGTTAAAATTACAAACAGAGGTAAAATCAGGAGACTCTGGGGTTTGGTCAGGATTGCTACTGCCACGGAAATGCCGGCAAGCTCCAGTTTTCCGGATACCATAAAAAAGAGAGTAAGAAGAATAAATATAGTATTTATCGAGTCTACCTGACCCCATACTGCGGAATTGTATATAATAGCGGGATTAAATAAATACGATAACATAATCAGAAGGGCTGTCCTGAATTCAGCATATTTTTTGACAATAATGAATATTAAGAAAGAGGTAATAATGTCGATAATATTAGCAGGGCTTTTAATCAGTATTGTAAATATGGTGGTATTGATATCAAAAGAAGATGAGAAGAAACTGTAAATGAAACCTACAAACCAGAGAACGTATATGTAAAAAGGCGGATAGTCCGACCAGACACTGGAATAAAAATCCTGGAATTCATTATAGTAGGCTGCGCGGCTCCATATTTTAAAATACCATATGTCAGAGCTATATCCCTCAAATTGAGAAAGATATATCCTGACAATAAGAGACATCAATATCAGCGAAATCCACATATAAATTTTTGATTTTTCATTTAGCATTTTACCCACCCGCGACCCGCTCCTGCTTTCAGTAATGGAGCCTGTTCGGAGGATATCTTAACTTTTACAATGGGCAAATACCACCTGCCACACTTAGCCCAGATATGTTATAATATGATATAAATAGCCCCCTCTCTAACACTCCTATATATTCTCTGCTGAAAAAGAAAGGTACAGAACATACGATTACTGGTGTACAATCCATTCAAGCATGAGGAGAAAAGTAATCGTGAAATGATCAACTCTATTTAAATTTTTTCAAAAGCCTGTTATAGAACTCACTATCCTTGTTCTTCCGCGCAAGCCGCTCCACAATAAGCTCCGGGGTACTGCGCGCCAGGTAATTGTATCTTGGGTTCCTGTCAACTATCAGGTTCAGGTGCTCATCCAGACCTTTTGCCTCGATGCCATCAACGCGTATATCGCAGGTCGTATCCTTGAGTATCGACTCAGCCAGGTGGCTTACGAACACACCCATTCCGTTGTTATCATCAAGCTCCTCAAGGATACCTGAGATTATCTTCGCAGATGCGCCGGGCTCGGTGATAGATTCCAGCTCATCGGCGAGCACAAGCTTGTTCTTCTTGCCCGCTATAGCAGAAAAATCCCTGATCGTGCTTTCAAATGCTCCCGCATCCATCGTGCCCCTGGACTTGCCGAAATAGAAAAATTCCTCCACCAACCCCAGCTCACACTGCTTTGCAGGTACCGGGAAACCCATATGGGCAAGTATGATTATCTGCGCCAGGAGGTCAAGCGTGGAAGTCTTCCCTCCCGAGTTCACGCCGCTCAGCAGTATAACGCAGGCATCTTTAAGTTTACCTATCCCGGCGTTGAACCGCGAGGCTCCCACTGAGTAATCTATGGGAACAGGAGACTCAAGGAAAATGTTGGTGCCTCCTGCAAGCCCGATGCCACTCTTATCATGGATTGCCGGCATACCAAGAGAGAATTTACGCGCGAAGCATCCGATGGTGTAACCCACATCAAAATCAAGGACCTCGCGAACAATGACCGAGGCAGTTTCCTTTAATTTTGAGAGCTCGCGCGCATTTTCCCGCAAGAGCACAAGTTTTCTGGAAGCAATGCTGCGAAGCAGGTGGTTTTTTAATCCTTCCGCACCCCTGGGATTTACCCTGATGGGATGCGATACTTCATCGCTGAAGAAGTTATCGAGGTACTGAACTTCTTTTGGAGACATGCCCAGTTCGTTTGATATCGTGCAAAGAGCACTGGCTGTGACCGTATTGTATTTTTCCCGTATCTCTTTCTCAAAGAGGCTGTTGGCGCTCCCGTCGATCGCTGTCAGGAGGTCAAAACCTTTAACAGTGACAGAGCTTTTTTCAATGAGGGAGCCAAATTCGGCATTCGCCTTTTTTTCTGCGGCTGCAATCGTATCGTTCAGCCTGCCGTAGACAGATATGAGCCTGTCTATCTCATTATCAAGCCCGCCCTTCAGGTCAGAGTCCCCGGATATCTTCGATGTGCCAAGAGCCAGGCGTTCAATCTCATCATCTTTTATTTTAGCGCAGAAATCAGGCTCGTGTTTCCTTATGATCCTGAAAACCGATATCGCTGAGGTGATAGAGCCCAGATTCTTTGCAAAGAACGCAAGCTCTTTCTCAGGCGCCACCTGCCAGGTCTCGGTTCTTTTGATATCTATGAAATCGACATCGATATCTTCCGGGAAATCGATCCCTGCCAGGCTGGTACCTATGAAAACGTGAGAATATCCCCGTGCTACATCTATCGCTTCTCCCGGCTCTGAAACAAGCTGGACAGAAACCGGGAAATTTCTGGCTGCCTCGAACTCTTCCTGCGTGGTCGCGATAATAGCCCTGTCCCTTATCACAGGGATGGTGACATTTGTTTTTATCGGTCTGACTCCTGATAAAAAACCAGAGAGTTCATTATCATCGAGCTTACCTGCCATCCTGATAATACCGCCGATCTCTTTCTGTAACTTTATTATCATGTCTTTTTTCCTTGCCGGGTACGGAAAATACAAATTGATTTTGCTTTTTGCATAATCAGTATGGGCAAAACCGGAAATCAGGGCGTTTATGCGCTCGTACATCTCATAAGCCACATCTGTCTTCAGGAAATCACGGATACCCACGCCCTCGTTTTGCGCGCGTGCCTCAAGAACAAGTGATATGGCGGATTTTTCCGTCATCCCCTCCATTTCGCTTATGGCAGCGATATCCCCGTTCAATATCGATTCAAGCGCCTGTTTCTCTCCGCCGAAATGTTCGATAAAACGCCGAAAGGTTTTCTCTCCAATACGCGGAATATCCCTCAAGCTCTTAATCATCTAAGCTCTTTCAATCTTTCCAATTATTTATATCGTTTGCTGCCAATCATCTACCGGCCAACTCTGGCAATGAGAAGGAGCTATCGTGAGTTATGAAAATCGCAAAGGATACGTTATCGTTCATACTTGAAGTAAGTAAATCATCGGCCCCGAAAGAGTTCGCAGGCATGCTCCAGGCTACCGGCGATGTTATTACCGACGTGGTGGTCGTCCCGGGAACAGAATCAAGCGATGAGAGCGCAGTAATGCAGTTATTTATGCTTCCCAATATCGCCACGGTCGGGACTGTGCACAGCCATCCTTCCGGGAACCTGCGGCCTTCAACTGACGACCTTGAGCTATTTGACAGGAAAGGGGAGTACCACATCATCGCGGGAGCGCCTTACAATGAGTCAAGCTGGGCATGTTATAATAATAAAGGTGAGAGAACCAGGCTTGAAGTAATCAAGTACGAGTTCGAAGAGGATGATGAAAACTGGTAGTTATTTTTTCTTGCGCGTCTCAATCTCTTTCTTAAGCCAGGGTCCAACGCCGTCCCCATGAACGAGGGCTTTCAGGTCATCTTTCAGATTAGCAGGTCTGATCTTGATAATCCATCCTTCCCCGTAAGGGTCTTCCGAAAGAAGGTTCAGCTCATCTTCGATCTTTTCATTGACCGCGATAACCGTACCGCCAACAGGCATAAGAAGCCCCCCCACCCATTTTGCGGATTCCAGCGAGCCAAAAGCTTCCCCGCTCTCAAATTCGTCTTCTTCCATCGGAAGGTCTATAAATTCAATATTACCTGCGGCTTTAGCACCATAGGCGTCCATGCCTACGGTTACCATGCCGTCATCTTCTACTCTTGCCCAGGTATGATCCTTCGTGTAGTACAGTTCATCAGGAAGTTTGTATCCCTCTATTTCAGCCATAATCTTTCCTCATTTTAATCGTTATTACATCGTCTTATATAAACTTAATTACCAGCGTACCGCTCCCGTTCTTTTGCTACCAGCCCGCTGTAATATTTTACAGCTTCTTCTACATCCATTAACAAGCGTTCGCTGAACTCACCTTTTATTTTTATGAGCCATTCATTATAAGGATTACTGTTTATAATATTGGGGTCATCCCAGAGTTTTTCGTTCACTTCTTTGACCTCTGCATCAAAAGGAAGGGATATCTGCGAGACTGCTTTTATCGTCTCATATGCGACAAGAGTATCTCCTTTTTTAATTGATTCGCCTATCTCAGGCAGGTCTATATGTACTATCCCTTTGGAAAGCGATTGTCCAAGTTCGGTAATCCCGATAGTAATTTCTCCGTTCTGCGGCTTTAACCACACATGGTTTTTCAGGTAATACCTGTCCTCAGGGAACTCAAATTCATAAGCCTTCATGGTTCTTTAGATTTGAAGATGGGTATAAAATACTTTTGCACAAACTGAACTTATCCAATAATTAGACGGGATAACAGGATTAAGTGCGACAAGAAATTACTTCATAAATTGCCACAGTGCTACCCCTTCCATTCGTGGTAATCCTACGATGGTATGCGCCAAAGGTAACATTGGGGTGTAAAGCCCATAGGACAACATGGAAAAATTGAAAGTCTAACTCAACCAATCTGTCAGGATAAGAATACTATGAAGAAACATATGTTAAATCATCATAAGAGTCGTCAGTTATGATAAGCGAAAATAGACTGAAACGCTTAGACCAAAAGGTACGGAATCAGACTATAATGGCTTTAATCACATTATAGTGAATGGACATACGATTCTCGGCTTAGAGATGGCTTCTAAAGTATTCACAATTATTTATGATGTAGAACTTGGTAAGCCCTATATGTTCCCAAAGGGTAGGAACTTCGCAAGAAGCAACGACGACATAGAGGGTAAAGGAGAGAGTAAAAAGCAAATGACAATCGGTAATAGATTGTATAGAGGTTCAAAATTGCCTCAACCCGAAAGGAGGCTGACTTACTCTACGGTATTTTATTGTATGAACGGAGGTACGACCTATGAATGTAAGAAATTCAATTACACCGCAAGGTGAGAAGCTTACAAACATGCAACTGAAACATAAAGTTGAAAATCATGTCAATAGGCTACAAGTCAGGATTACAAAAGCAGTTATAAAAGGTAAATGGAATACTTTGCCTTACGAATAGCGGCTGCCCGATACTGAAAGGGTTATAAAATGCTTGAGCGATATGAAGCGAAAGTTTAACGTACTGTTCTTAGACGAGGGGAGGCGAGTAATTGCCTCTTCTTAGTCGACCTTAAAAAACCTATCCCGTTAATCCTGTTAATCCTGTCCATTGGCTGAATTTTAACCCTTTAACGCAATATGTAATTTGCGAAGTTGGAATTATTGGATGGTCTCCCAGACTTCAGTTTGATGAAATTATACGTGCCGGATATGGTAAGAATACTCTTTTGATTAGAGATGGTGTTAACTTAAACTTAATATTATACAACCTTTTTGGGTTTTATCGGAAAGAGGAATAGATTAAACACTGCAAAGTCGGCTATGAACTGTGGTTCATAGATGGCGATGAAAAGTTTTTCACACCAGGTCGCAAAGGATAGCAATAAAAAATCTTTGCGAACTTTGCGTTCTTCGCGGTGAGAGTTCGTGATTTACCTGATATGCTACCGAATATTAACATTAAGTTAACAGCATCGAAAGATTAAAGAAAAACTATATAGTCTCCCTAAAACGTCCATTATAAGTAGATGTCCTTTTAATAGCGCGGTAGCGTCAGATTAATATAACAGGTTATCTGTGATAACGATAGAGTGAGAGTAAATATCAATCAATGAAGTCGAGTTCAAGCAAAAGATGGGGCGGGTTAGCTAAAACTACTGCCTATTTCAAGAGGGAAAAACGATGAAAGCTGGGGACAGGATTAAAGAGAAAACCATAAAAGAACTGAGCCAGAGGATTGCTGAATTAGAAAAATAAGAAAATCAATATCAAAGAGATATGGACAAATTACTGATGGGTGAAAATAAATATAAAGTATTAATTGCGAACCTCTCGCAAAAAATATTCTATAAAGATAGAAATTCTGTTTATGTATCCTGCAATGAGAGTTATGCATACGATTTAAAGATTAAGCCTTATGAAATTGTTGGAAAGACAGATTACGATTTTTATAATAAGGAATTAGCTGAAAAATACAGAGCAGACGATAAAAGAATTCTGGAGTCGGGGAAGACAGAAGAGATAGAAGAGAAATACATTCAGGATGGACAAGAAGTTATTGTCCACACTGCCAAAGCACCTATTAAAGATGAGAAAGGCAGTGTGATTGGAATACTTGGTATTTTCTGGGATATCACCGAGAGTAAGAGAATTGAGGAAGCACTGCGAGAATCCGAAGAAAAGTATCGTGCTTTATTTGAAGCCACTCCGATGGGGATTGGAATCGCAGATCTTAAAGGCAACATATTTGATGGCAACCAGAGTATGCAAGAGATGACTGGCTTTACTCTGGAAGAATTAAGAACCATCGGTGTCGGCGCTCTTTATGTTGACCCGAATGAGCGCAAGTCGTTACTTAAAACCTTGCAAGAAACTGGAAGAGTGTATGATTGGGAGGTTAGACTGAAGCGCAAGGACGGAACAATTTATTATGCGCTGCTGAACGTGGACTTGCTGGAACTCAAAGGGCATAAAGTACTCCTTACCACAGCACGCGACATCACGGAGCGCAAACGAATGGAAGAGGAACTGCGGAAGAGAGAGCACTTCCTGTCTAATGTCTTTGCAAGTATACAAGATGGCATCGGAATCATCGACAAAGACATGAACATTATTCGTGTCAACCCGACGGCAGAAAGATGGTATCCGCATGCCGCGTCGTTAGTTGGCAGGAAATGTTACGAAGCCTATCATGGTAGGAGCGAGCGGTGTAAGATCTGCCCTGCACAGAGGACATTTAAAACTGGCGAAGCCGATCATAAGATTATTCACAAAAGCGGATCCAGGGGGGAGGATAATGGCTGGCTTGAGATATATAGTTTCCCTATGGTCGATACACCAACAGGACAGATAAGGTGGGTGATCGAATATGTACGCGATATTACCGAGCGCAAGCGTATAGAGGAAGAACTGCAGAAAAGTATCCACCAGCAAACTGCTATTCTTAATAACATACCAGATATCGCCTGGCTGAAGGATAAAGAAAGTCGCTTTATAGCAGTAAATAAACCATACGCAGAGGCATGCGGTGTAAGTCCTGAGGATTTAGTCGGTAAAACAGATTTAGATGTCTGGCATAAGGATCTAGCAGAAAGATACAGGGCTGATGATAGAGATGTCATGGAAACAGGTAGACGAAAACAGGTTGAAGAGCCGCTGATAGATAAAGATGGCAGAAAAACATGGATAGAGACTATCAAAACACCGATTTATGATGACAGGGGTAATGTCATAGGCACGACCGGGATTGCCCGTGATGTCACAGAACGTAAACGCACTGAAGAGGCGCTACGTACAGCGCACGGTGAATTAGAATTGGGGATTCAGGAGCGAACCGCGAAGCTTGAAGAAACTAACAAAGCCTTACTGGCTCAAATCACAGAGCGCGAGCTATCTGAGGCGGCGCTTCGAGAAAGTGAGGAGCGCTATCGCAAGCTTGTAGAATTTTCTCCCTATGCAATAGCCATTCACAGCCAGGGCAAGATTGTTTTTATAAATGCTGCCGGGGCGAAACTCGTTGGTGCTGTAAATCCTGAACAATTAATTGGAAAATCAGTGATGGATTTTGTTCACCCTGATTATCAGGAAATCGTCAGGGAGCGAATCCGATTGATGAGAGAGGAGGGGAAGAACATGTCCTCTACCGAAGAAAGGTTCATCAAACTTGATGGGTCAGTTATAGATGTAGAGGTGACAGCAATGCCTTTCACCTATCAGGGCAAGCCCGGGATACAGGTTATCATCAGCGACATTACAGACCGTAAGAGTGCAGAAGAGGCATTGAAACAGTCTGAGGAAAAATACCATACACTAATTGACAATATTCAGGACGGCGTCTTTATTATTCAGGATAGTAAAATACAGTTTGCCAATGAAGCATTTGCCAAAGTGAGTGGGTACACAGTGGAAGAAGTTATCGGAAAAGATTTCAGAGAATTTGTTGCGCCAGAGGATTTAGAGATGGTTATAGACCGCTATCATAGAAGGCAGGCAGGAGAAGATGTTCCTAAAGAATACGAATTCCATATGATGCACAAGGATGGGAGAACCAGAATACTCGTCAATACAAATGTTGGACTCATAACTTACCGTGGCAGGGTGGCAAGCATGGTGACCGCGAAAGATATCACTGAGAAAAAGAAGCTTGAATCACAGTTATTGCGTTCTCAAAGGATGGAGAGCATAGGCACGCTCTCCAGCGGTATAGCGCACGATATCAACAATGTGCTCACACCAATAATGCTGTCACAGGAACTATTACAAGAAAAATTAACAGATGAAGAGAGCAAGAGGTTGCTTAATACAATCAAAAGAAGTACACATCGTGGAGCTAATTTGATGAAGCAGGTATTATCATTTACAAAAGGTGTTGAGGGTGAACGCAATGCTCTTCAAGTAGCGCAACTTGTATCTGAAATAAGGCAGATAGTGAAAGAGACGTTCCAACGGAATATTCGAATCAGGACTGACATACCCAAAGACCTTTGGATAATCTTAGGAGATGCAACACAATTACATCAGGTTCTTATGAATCTCTGTGTGAATGCACGGGATGCGATGCCGGCTGGGGGTACCCTTGGCATTTCTGCTGAAAATATTTCCATTGATGAAAATGTTGCCAGAAACAATGTTGATGCCAGGGCAGGTCCTTACGTTATGATTGCTGTTTCAGATACCGGAACAGGTATTCCTCCCAAAATAATGGATAGGATATTCGAACCCTTTTTCACTACAAAAGAGCATGGCAAAGGCACCGGGCTTGGTCTCTCAACAGCTCTTGGGATTTTGAAAAGCCATGGTGGATTTATGGATGTGAAAAGCGAAATTGGAAAAGGAACCACATTTAAAGTTTATTTACCTGCCATTACAACATCTGAAAAATTAAAAGGGCAAGAGCATCAATATATACTGCCAGCAGGGCATGGAGAATTAATTCTTGTTGTTGATGATGAAGACCAAATTCTTAGGATTACCAAAAAAACATTGGAAACACATGGGTACAAAGTAATAACAGCCAATGACGGAAAAGAGGCTGTTGCGTTATACTTACAGCACAGAGAAAAAATCAAACTTGTTCTTATGGATATGATGATGCCTGTTATGGATGGCCCAGCAAGCATTCGAGAGTTGCGTAAAGTTAATCCTGAAATTAAGATTATCGTAGTCAGTGGATTAACCGAGAAAGACAAACTTGCCAAAGTTGATTATGTTCATGTACAGACTTTTTTATCCAAGCCTTACGCGGCTGAAAAATTGTTGAATACAGTACATGATATTATAAGCACGAAATAGACCTACTTTTTTATGCTACAGCCTGCAAGGTATGATAGGCCCTAAGTAGAATTCATTTCCTCTATCTCCCACCCCAGGAAATCCTTGATGATAATGTAAGCCATCTCAGGAGGGAACGCCCCGACCTCTGTGCATATCAGGTCAATGTACTCACGCGGCGTAACATCAAAAGCAGGGTTCCTGACGCGGACATTTGATAGCTCATCCAGCTTCTCCCGGCTGATCACTTCTTCGCTTGCCCGCTCCTCGATCTCCACAAGTTCCCCAAGTATGCTTCTCGGGCTGAATTTATAGGTCTCGGCCGCTATAACGACATTTTTCCTTGACTCATTCGCAGCCAGTGCAATCTGGGAAGTCCCTATCTTGTTGATGACCGAGCCGTTCACTGTTACGGCATCCGCTCCCATGATAACAAGGTCAACGTCTTTCATGAAAAAACGAACTGCGGAATCCACTATCAGCGTGGCATCAATCCCCAGTTTATCGAGCTGTTTTATGGTCAGAAGCCCCTGCCACCTTGGTCTTGATTCCGTGGCTATCACGTTAATATCCTTCCCCTGAGCGTGTGCCTGTGCCATAATAGAGATGGCGGCGGATGAATTGCAGTGTGTCATAATCGTATCCCCATCCTGCACTCTTCGCGCTCCAATCTCCCCTATTTTCCTTACAGCGTTCTCCGAGTTCGTGATAAATTCATCAGCAAGTTTCTTAATATCTGCCTTCGCTTCATCCACATTCTCGCCCTTATATCTCATCACCCACCTGATCGCATTTGGCAGGGATACCGCTGTCGGGCGCGTGCTAACAAGAAGCTCAGCGGCATATTTCATCTTTTTATTGAAATCATCCAGATATTTTGCCTCAAGGCGCGCCGCATAATCCCGAAGCTCTGATGCTGCCGTCCGTGCTATTTTCCCCGCCCCGCGTATTTCCATTGATTTTATTTTTTCTGCCGTCTCTTTAAGTTGTTTCATGCTCCCTCGATCCTTCGATATATTAATTCCATGTTCACGTGCTCTTCAATAAATCTTGCAAGTTCCTCTATGCTGTCACCATCGTCTTTATTCTTAAATATTATACCTTTTTGTTTATATAAATAACCCAGGAATGAGGTTCTTACATTCTCATTCTCGAACAGCCCGTGAAGATAGGTTCCGATAACAAGCCCGTTTTTGCTTACACCTCCATCGTCTCCGAAAGCAGGCTCTCCACCATCTGTTTCACCCATGTGTATCTCGTATCCCCTGATCTTCCCGCCTTTTAGCTGTCCTAGAATTGCGCCATCTCCAGTAACGGGTTTTTCAACCTGTCTAGTCTGCTTCTTATAATCCAGGAAATGTGTGGTCACATCCAGGAGACCTAAACCCTTTATCGAACATGCGCCGCCGGTTCCCTCTACGCCGCTATCGATGATTTCATTTCCTAGCATCTGGTAGCCGCCGCAAATACCTATAACAGGTGTGCCTTTTTTAGATTCTGTTATGATTTGTTTATCCAGTCCTTTTGACCTTAACTCCTTCAGGTCATCTATAGTGTTTTTAGTGCCGGGCAATATTATCGCATCAGGCTTATCCAGGGCGTCCCCGGGCTCGATGTATCTGATATCGGCATACTTCTCAAGAGGCTCAAAATCCGTAAAGTTGGATATGTGGGGCAACCGTATTATTGCTATTCTGACAGGATGACCATTGCCGGTCTTGTCTTTTATGGAAACCGAGTCTTCGGACGGGAGCTTTACATCCGTAAAAGGAATAACACCAAGCACCGGAAGCCCTGTGAGTTCTTCAAGTTGCAAAATCCCGGGCTCAAGCAGCCTGATATCCCCGCGGAATTTGTTTATTATTATTCCGAAAACCAGAGACCGTATATCCTCAGGAAGCAACTTCAGCGTGCCGTATATGCTTGCAAACACGCCGCCACGCTCGATATCCCCGACCAGTATTATATGGGGTTTAACAGCCCTCGCTATCCCGATATTCACTATATCCCGGCTGTACAGGTTGATCTCAGCAGCACCGCCTGCACCTTCTATTATTATCATGTCGTGCGCGGACGCAAGCCGGTTATACGCCCCTGTTACTACTGTCATCATCCCTTCGATCGAATCATAGTATTCGCCTGCTCTTTTGTCCGCGAACGGTTTCCCAAGAATAATTACCTGAGAAATATGGGAGCCTTTTGGCTTTAACAGGACAGGGTTCATATCAGCAGTAGGTTCAACCCCTGCTGCTTTTGCCTGGATCGCCTGTGCTATTCCCATCTCTTCTCCATTTTGTGTAATCCATGAATTAAGGCTCATGTTCTGTGCCTTAAAAGGCGCTACCCTGTATTTTCTTGAGAAACTCCTGCACAGGGCAGCCACAAGTATGCTTTTCCCCACATGCGAGCTTGTCCCGATGACCATGAGGTTTTTGGTCATATCAGCTCTTCCTGTTCCTGAATACAGTGTATACGCCTGCCAGGAGTACAAATATTAAGGCAGCCGTTCCGATGCTGTCAGAGATATACCCGTTTGCTGTCACCCAATCATTGGTGTATCCTTTAAAACCATAATCGAATACCCATATTAGTTCGTTTGACAAGCTTAAACTGAGGGTGGCATCCACGAAAACCATCTTGTTATATAAAGGATAGAAAAGTACAACGCCTCCGCCGAACATGTCCATAAAGACATGGGATGCAAGATAAACTGCCGCAATGATGAATATCGCTCTTTTCTGCTTTATTACCAGCCCGAAAAGAAGAAAGATGACCGGGAGGAATATGTTGTGAAGCAGAGCCCTGTGCTGGGACACAAATGAATCAAAATCAGGCAAGATCGCAAGCGGCAGGAGTAACAGGATGTACTTCTTGTCATCTTTCCTGCCCACTATCAACAGTGCAAGCAGAGGAACTATTATATGTATAGGCCAGTCAGGCATTTTTATTCTATCTTATCTACCCTGGTCACTCGCAGTAATGCATTAAGGGGTACGCCCCGTATGTCATCAATTCCCTTTTTATCTACAAGTACCGCGATAGCCACAGGCTTTGCTTCTACTCCTTCAAGCACTTCCACAGCTTCTGAAAGTGTCGCGCCGGTTGTGACAACATCATCGATGAGAACACAGTTCTTGCCATCTACCTTCGCGAAATTCTGGCTGATAGTACCTTTGATCTCTTTTGATTCCGGTTCCCAGCGCTGCTTGTTCGGATGGTAGGTGGTGAATTCGCATCCGAGTTCATCCGCTACCAGATTGGCAATCGGTATCCCGGAAAGAGCTACGCCGACGACAACATCGATGCACTCATCGGTCTTATCAAGACAATCAAGGATCATATCTATCAATGCGCCTGCTATCAATCTCTGCCTGTGCGAACTCCTGCCTATGTTGCTCCAGTCAATGTAAATATCCTTGGGCGCCTGCGTTACGTCCCTCTTTTTGGCATGGACAAGGAGCCATGTTGCAGTCTCGCGTGAGATGTTCAATTCATCTGCGATCTGACCTGTGGAAAGTCCACCTGCCTGGAGTTCAACGGCTTTCTGGGTTAATTCATCAATCGTCTTCATAAGTATCACCAAGAATGATAATACTTCTTTTTCTTTGTATATAAGAGGTTGTCCTGATGCATTGGATGTTAAACAATTTTTAATCCGCTGCGGTCACGGTTTCTCCGAAATCAAGGATAATAAAATCCTCAGGCTTCATACCATGTCTTTTGATGGCTTCCTCAAGCTCCCGGGATGGAGCATCGATGCCTTCATCGCTTAAATGAAATGTCCCCAGATGAGTGCCGACACTTAGCCCGGGTTTCAGAATTTGGTGCGCCCGTACAGCATCATCCGGATTCAAGTGCACTGCACCCATGAACCAGCGCGGCTCGTAGGCGCCGACAGGCAGCAGCGCAACCTTAATAGCCGGAAACCTCTCGTGGAGCTGCTCAAAGAAGTCCCCGAAGCCCGTATCCCCTGCAAAATATATCTGTCCGGGAGAGCTTTCGATCACGAACCCTCCCCAGAGGCTTTTGTCTATATTCCAGGGGGCGCGGCCTGAAAAGTGCTGTGCTGGGACAAAATAGATGCTCCTGCTGCCAGGGAGAGATGTTTTTTCCCACCAATCAAGTTCTTCGATCCTGCCTGATACCTTCTTATCCAGGAATTTTTTGTTTCCCAGCCCGGTTACGAAAAGCGGAGAAAACTTCTCTTCTAAGGCTCTCAATGTGGGTATATCCATATGGTCATAGTGGTTATGGCTCACCAGCACAGCATCAATGATTGGAAGGTCCCCGAATTGTATTCCCGGAGAACGAACGCGTTTGCTACCCACATAAGGGAGAGGGCCTGCCCAGTCCGACCAGATTGGATCTGTGAGTATGTTCATCCCGTCTGCCTGGATTAGAAATGTAGAATGATTGACAAAAGTTATCTTTATCTCGTTACCGCTCACACGGGCTGCCGGTACAGTGCTGGCAGTTGATTCGATCCACTTCGGCCATGAAGCCCTTTCCCTGTGAAAGATCCATTTCAGGAATCCGCCAAATCCGCTGCGCCGGGTTTGCGGGTTTTTAAAATGACGCCCGGCTCTGGGTGCATGGGATGCTTTTATGGAAATGATAGAACTCTCCGGAAAGTTTCGAACTATTGCGGAATTACAATTATAATTAAGATTTTAAATAGCTTTTCAAAGAGTTCATGAAGACTTTCAACTTAAGGTTTTATCTAATAATCATGAATAGCAATAAGTAGAGAGCCTTAGGGATGCTTCTTTATCATGCAGGCTTAGTAATGCATAGCTGTAAATTTTTTTGTGCTTAATTTACAGCCTAAGTTCAGAGAAAATTTTAACGGCATTATAATTTTTTAACGACATTGAAATATTATATATAGTTTGAAATATATACTTCCTATTCTCTTATAGGATTCGCTTGGTAGAGTAAAAAAGGTGGTAAGATAAATGAGTATGTTGTTAATAGCAACGCAGGAAATATAAGCCTGAAAGAAGCGAGCATATGTGTAACCACTGTGCTGATTACGGTGCTGGCAATGTTATCGCTTGCTAGCGAAGAAGATGCTTTGAACAAAAGTTATTGTTTAAACTATTTAAATTTAAAAGATGGAGAGAAACCGTGTTTCGAGATTGGCTGCGATGTTTGCTGATGATTGTGATAGTTGTTATGCTGGCGACATTAGGATGCGTTGAAAAACAACAGCCACAGTTGGATGTTACCCTTAGCAATTATCCAAACATAGTAGTATAAATCTATGCGATGGATAGGGTATCTGCTATTTTTTCTTTTTTTCTTTAGCATTGTAGCTTATGCCGGAGAAGGCGGATACACAGTAGATTCCTACCCTACTCAAAACGGGTCAATCGATACCAGCGGCGCAGATGCGACAATCTCATTCTGGGAACTGCCTCTCTGGGTACAGATAGCTTACATATCAGGAGTTATCCTCGCTTCTTTGGGATTATTAAAGATAATTCCTATTGTTCTGGCAAGAATTAAAAACTTGCTTGAAAACCAGAGCAGGCATGCTATTTTTAAATATATTCTTAATAACCCTGGCTGCACCATAGCAGAAATTTCAGACCAGCAGAATATGAACATGGGAAGTGTGAAGTATCATATCTATAGACTTAAATTACCCAAGTTTTACCCTTGGTTATGACA
>NZ_FZMP01000042.1 GCF_900196725.1 Candidatus Methanoperedens nitratireducens
TTGCGGTGAGCTCACTTTATGCCGCGGCTGATCACGCAAACTAAAGCTAAACTCTGGGGCTAATTAATATCTTTAACACTTTTTACCAACAGGAGCCCGTCCAATAATTCCAACTTTTCAAAGAATCATTCGTTTTATACCCTCTCTCAAATAGGGTACATTGAAATTTATCAACAATCCTAATTTCTTATCACATAATCTCAAATAAGATAATAGAGCATGCCGGCAGTGAATTTTATTTTCTGGGGAGAACCTATTATTTCCACCAGCATTTCCGAAGGGAACGTGTCGCTGTCATATTTGAGGGAGAGGTTAATGCCCCAGTCAAGCTCGCCAAAGCGCCGGTTAAGATATTCCTCGAGTTTCCCGATAGAATTTATCAGCGCAGGATCGATAAATTCATCCAGGATATTTTCAGGAACAAGCGTACCCTCTGTCTCTTTAAGCATCCAGTTGAACATGGATAATTCCATTGCTGACGAGTTCGTGCGCGGGCTATATCTCTCCGCCTGGTACACGAGCTCCCTGATCGCTGCCCCGAAGTTGCCATTGTGTTTTTCTACGTATGGTTTTATCTTCTTAACGTACTCATCGTCAATGGAGATATGCCTTGTAATGTTCATGCTTTAACCCCCGCTCCGGCATTTTCCCTCTCCCCCCTGTGCGACCTCGTTCTGTTTTCATTGGGTTTCAGTATCCTTTGCCACTTTCTGGAACATATATACGAATATCGAGGTCGGGACAAGGAACAATCCTGCAGCGAAGAATGCCAGGAAAGTTTCCGCCGGCAGGTAGTACGCTGCTGCCATAAACGCTGCCGCCGTAATGGCAGACACAATATACTTTATCTTATTTTCCATGGTTATCAACTCCTCAATCAAGAATATATAATGACAATATCAAGAAATGATTTGAGATTATTCTGTTAGGAAAATACCCTGTGCCGCCACGCGAGACGCTATGTGGATTTTGACGAACAAAGGGTAAAATAGAATGTAATTTATAAATTAAATCAGGTCAGGTTCCTGCATTTATGGCTATAAGGCTCCAGTCAGATTTGACATTGGCTCCTCCAAGCCATATACGACAGGTTTGCAGCTAAAATGTCTCTGAAGCGCCATTGTGTTGAGAAAATGGTCTCAGAGTAGTAGGTGAGATGGCGCTTGAAAAAAGAAAATAACGTTTTATGCCAGCTCAAACCTCATTATACACTCGCCAACAGGCCCGGGCTTCTCAACGCCTTTGGTTATCACATCCTTCCCGAGCTTCCTGACAGCCGCATATTTGGCAGCCTGCATGATAGGACAAGCGGTCGCCATGCCCTCTTTTCGCAATATCTCGTTCCCGTGGCAGATGGCGCATCCTTTGATATCGAGTGTATAATTCTTATCGTCGCAGTCGACCTTCACTTGTTTTGCGAATTCAAGCTGGTTCTTCAGGTAATTCTCAAAACTCTTCGCGAACTCGGCATTATTATTGATTGCCCCTGCCTTCTCCGCCCAGTTGTCAGCCATTATCGAGCCGACCTTTGCATTCATTTTCTTGGCATCATCACCCAGTGCTTTTATCACTGTGCTGTGGTATTGTTTAAAGAAATTCAGGCTTGTTGTCATATCGATCCTCCAATCATAGTTTTGACAAAACTATACATAACCGTAATCGGATATAAAGATTTTGGTTTGGCTTGAATTTTACGCGCTATTGTTTTTCTACTTCAGTGCTCCCGATGTATGATAGCCCCCGATTAAATTTAAAAACTACCCTTTGAGTAAAACCTCATCCCGAAGTTTATATTTTAAGTGAACACTTAACTTTATATAGTTACCTACCAATCGTAGCAAGGTGAATTATGACGCTTGCAAAATATCTTCAAGAAATGACCTTACAACATAGGCGACCGAACACTATTAAAAATGCAAGGCTGATTTTATCGGCACTTGATAGATTTAAACCTCTTAATGAGTGCACAGCCGATGATCTGAAACAGTATGTACAGGAATATATTAAAAAATTCAAGTTAGGTCATAATGGACGATCTCCGCAAGAAGGCAACTTAAACACAGCGTATACAATTTTTAAAAAATATTATAATTGGGCCGGTAAACCGGAAGTAATCGCTTGGATAAAAACAAAAAATGTTTTAAAGAAGATTAATCCCAACAAGCTTTTAACGCCTGCAGAAATCCAGACTATGCTTAGAGTGTGGGATAATTCCCGTGATAAATGTATGCTGGCTATAGCTTACGAATCTGGTATGAGAATAGGTGAGCTCCTGTCTTTGCGGGTTGAGGATATCACGATAAAAGAAGGTGAGTGTATGGTTAGAGTGCCGGATAATTATGAGGGTGAGGACATTAACGCTAAGACTGGGTCTCGATCATTAGTTTTAATCGAATCTTTACCTTATATTGAAAAGTATCTGCTGGTACATAATGGCACATCTCGGTTATTTGAAGTACACCATGTCAGAGCACACTATATTTTAAAAAACATGGCTACAAAAGCAGGAATTACTAAAAATGTACACTGGCACTTATTGCGACATACCAGAGCTACAGAAATGGCAAAATTAGGGATGCAAGAAACAGCCATGAAAAAGCGGTTTGGATGGAGTGAATCAAGCGATATGATAAGGCGCTATACCTCACTTACTGATGAGGATGCAGATAATTCATACAGGGAAGCGTTAGGTCTTGGCACTAAGAAAAAGGACATTGCTATCAATCCAATTGCAAAACGCTGCTCAAAATGTGGTAAACTTATTGATACTGGGGAATACTGCCCACAATGTGCTGAGATTCAAAGATTATCCGAAGCTAACATGAAAGCAACAATAAAGAATCAGGAATTAATACAAGAAGTGGAGACAATGAAGGCGATGTTTAGAGAAGATGTATTAAAGTCCATGATTGAGACAGGGGTAAACGAACTTCTGAAGCAAAAAGGTGTTAAAATAAACGATGGACGGATCAAAGAACTGATTGAAAATAATCTATAAGCTATATATAGAAGTTTATTCCAAGTTTTAAAATTATTTAAATCCGGTCGATCGTAGACAATCAGATCATAGGGTATACAATCATGCTAGGCGTGGTTTATTAGTTGTCAACATATAAATGATGACAGAATGGGTAAAAAGTTGTGAGATAATAATTGTAATTCTGCGGACCCGCTCGGAGTTAAGTGATAGGGTAGTAGACTGTAGGATGTGCCAATAATGGCACAAGCTCCTTAATGGTATTACAGAATTATAAAAAACTGTTTTAAATGCGATTAGAAGCTTTAACTGTAATTTTTGATAGAGAATATAAAAGAAGGGGATAAACTACAAGCCTAGATTAAAGACGATGCTAAGAATTTTAAAATATACTGGTACTTGTGCCAATAGGTGGCACACCCTCCTTAAAGGTGTAGCTAAGGCTACACTTCTAAAAAGCCTGGTAAAATGGGGATTTGCCCGAAGGGTGCAAAAAATTTTGGCACAAGCTCCTTAATGGTCTTGGCGTTGGTTTTAAAAGATAACTATCCCACTTTTATATGAACGTTCTCTATAAAAATAGGTCTGTTGATTTTGAGCCTTTTGAGGTCTTTACTTAGTATCTGGGCATCTTCTTTCGTTTCTACTGCTATTGGTTCTGTATTGACTTCACCAATTATTTTAAGGTTTGTATCTTGTTGCCCTTTTGATAAGTCCTTTTTTATATAGTTCTGCTGATAGCGTCTTACGATTCCAAAATCCATATACTGAGCTAATTGCTCAATAGCTCCTTTTACACCTTTCCAAATAATGCGGGATGGGAAATAAATAGATGTTACTCCCTCATTTGTTGTTTGAATTATCCCTTTCTCCTTATAGTACTTTAAATAACGCCAAAGGCTTCTTTTTGGAATCTGTGATATTTTTTCCAGATAAGGCATTGTGATGTATCCATTCTCCTGAGTTGCGATTATAGCTAAACATAGCATGGCATGGTCATTATTAAGTGGAAGTTGTCCTTTTATTTCTGTAATCGTATCATGTAACTCTGTGTATCCTTCCGGTTTCCATGGTCGGTATTGTATAGCTGTATCCTGAAATTCCTTTTTAAAATATGCGTCCTCGATATAATCTTCATCTTTTAACCCGGCAAAGTAGCATAGGTTTAGTAAGAATTCGTCTAACTGAGCCTTAACCGTTTCATATTCTGCTACTGTTGGGTATTCCTTGCTTTTGCCTATGAATACTTCTAATTTCGGATGACGTAAGGCATCTTCTTTAGCTCTGTCCTCGTAAGCATCGAATCTATAGCTTTTGATATCAACCTGATAGAGGAAGGTAAAACCTATAAAATCATATGTGGGAGATGCTATTTTATAAAATAAAGTGTTTCCCATGTCCACAGTATCCCGTATGTCATATTCACCTCTCGTTGCTGCTAATTCGTGTATTATCCTGAGTACTTCCCTTACTGCCGGTTCTTTTTCTTGGTTGTATCTGATATGACGCTCTAAGTTTAACAGCTTCCCTTGCTTAGTATCTATCATGTCATAAAATCGCTCCCCGCTTATTTGTTTTAAAAACTCATGAATCAGCTTAAAGATATCTTCAAGATCATAATAGCTTGAATTTACTTCTATATCTGTTCCTATTTTTGTGATATTATTTACTTTACCTGTTATTGTTTTTGTGCCTTTCCCAAAAATGGGTTTAAAGAATACGGTTGTTTTGGATGGGCTTTTTTTATCTCCTGAAGATAAACCATATTCGAATGCCGGTTTTCCAGTGTTAGGATTGATGAAACCGCCTTTCTTGGACCAAAGGGTAAACTCTTTGTCTTGAATAATGAATTTTTCCCTTTTCGATTCAAAAATAGATATGAGTAGATGATATAATGATAGAGTGGGAATAAATAGAGTCAGTCTAACTTTATGTGTAACTGGTATTATTGATTTATCCCGAACATGAGATAGGGGAATCTCTTTATAAGCGAAAGGTTTATTATTACCTATAGTAATATTATCCATAGCTAAAAAATCCTTAGAATGATATCGGGCGGGCTACCCGCTATCATTCGTTTTTTGTTAATTTTTAATTCCCTCAGATGCTATTATTTCGGATGCTATCTTTTGGATTTGAGCATCAACGAATTCGCGTATCTGGGTGAGGGAAGGTTTTTTAGCTAAAAACTCATTAATAGTCATTGCTGACTACCTCGGTTAATTCCGTAAGTTGGCATATCCTGGGTGTAATTATCTTGGCAGAGGTTGCACCTGGGTTCCATTCTTCACGCTTTTCGTGATCTCCATTACCACTTTACTAAAGGACTTTCCCCTTACTCGAAAGTCATTGAGTGCTTCATATGCTTCTTCTGTTAAACCTACCATTTTTAGTTTCATTTTCAGTCTCCTATTTTATCGGTTTATACCGATTTATTACAAATAGCTTAACAACGTCCCTGTTTATAAATTCAGAGAGTTGGATACGCTATTTTTAATTACTATATTAGCTACAGAACTTATAAATTTAGGACGTGGTAAACGCTATTTTAACTATTATAACATTTATATCATATAAAACGAGAGAGTTTTAAAAGCTATTTTTAAATATATTCTAACAATTTTAACATATGTAAATTATATAACTTCTCATTTTAAATATATCTTATGATTATATACTATTCCAGAAAATCGCTTGTGAGTAAACAAAATTGGCTTACTCGCAAGCGAAACAAGTGAAATCACTAAAAAGAGGAATAAAAATGGATACGAAAATATGCGAAATTTGTAACGAAACCGTAGATACAAGAGGATATGGAAACCACTTAATCGCTTGCAAGAGGAAGCAAAATCAAGTGAAATCCGAAGCGAAATCGCTTAATCACTTGCGGGAGGAAGTGAAACCAAGCGAACTTGAAGCGAAAGTAAGCGAAATCGTAACGAAATCAAGTGAAATTGAAGCGAAAATAGACGAAATTGAAGCGAAATCAAGCGAGCTTGAGGAGAAGGTGAGCGACATCACAGTACTGCATCAAGAGGATATTGAGGCCATGCATCAGGAGGCCCGCGAGATCTCAACAACTGAGGAAATAACCGATGATGTACCAGATGAGACACCAGAAGATAATGGATCATCCTGGGCGTCCGGATTCGATACAGTCTTTAAAGTGCTTGCCGTGATCATCCTGGCATTCGTGGGCTTTTTCTTTGTGCTGCCCTGGATAATCAAGAGGTTTATAAAAACCGATACGCAAAGGCTCAAAGATGCGTTCGATTGTATAAATAAAGCATCATCCGAAGCGGATAATCCGGGCACATTGAAGGCGAGTGTGGCAAAGTGCGCGTCTAAAACATTATAAAAAAAGAAAGGAGTGTTTATTTAGTGGGGGTTTCCATATCCTATGAGATTTGCGTGTCCCTGGATACCTGTACTTCGTTACTGGCCTGTTGGTAACGCTCAGTGAGTTCAGGTATTGAGGTATAAGGCAACTGATTTAATTTGCCCCTTATCTCTTTTATGCCACTATAAAGCACCTTTCGAAAGGCGATCCGGATTGACTCCGATCATATTTGCATATGCAACGACAGAATCCAGGGACTCCTTTTCTAACCTTATTGTTACAAAAGTACGGGTAACGTCAACAGTAACGGTTTTTTGTTCGACCTTCTGTGCTGTTTTTAATTCAAGTTTAGATGGTTTTTTCTGCTTAGTCTCCATAATGATTCACCATTAATATTACAGGTATTAAAGCACCTATAATTATTATAAGTATTATAATCACCATAAGTATAAATATTTTTGGGTACTTTTAGGACTTATGAGAATTTTAGGCACTTCGAAGGTTAGTAAGAGCTATAAAATTGCTTTGATCTCCGATATCGCAAAGAAACTTGAAGCAAAAGAAGGCGACATTATAGTTTTTTATGAAAATGATGCTGGCGACATCATAATTAAAAAAGGTTAAATCTTAATGGTAGTTATCATTAAAGATTTAGGGAAGCTGGTTTTGAATATCCCGTCAGATCGCCATTATTGCAAAGCTATTGGTTCTCATATTCGGGTATGTCGTTTTGTTGATTGTAGATATGCGAGCTCGTGCACTCTGGGTAGCCGTTGATCCTAAACAAAAGAAGATTTCCCTGCAAAAGGAAAGAAATATTTCTCCGTAACGGAAATTGGAATAAATCTCCCTTTTTTGCTACCAAAAAACAGGTTAATATAAGAAACATTATTATAAAATGATTATTTTTGTTTTAGATTATTTTCATAAGAAAAGAAAATAAAAATTATAAATCCCCCGATTGATGATAGGTACGACCCCCTTAACGTAAAGTGTTCACTTAAGGTTTTAATCTCATCC
>NZ_FZMP01000058.1 GCF_900196725.1 Candidatus Methanoperedens nitratireducens
AAACCCTGAATCTCAGGTTATAAAACATCAGCCGGAATTACATCTTATGGAGAAATGTACCGCCTGTCACTGGCAATGCACAGAGAATAGAAGGTGCAAGTCAAAACATCTTCCAAAGGGAGATATTAACCCCGAACTGCTTGAGGGCGTGGACTTCAGCTTACCTGACCAGTACGCGGGTATTTGAGGTTAATTTTCTTTTCCATCAAAACAAAACTACAAAAGCTAAGCTATATATTGCTTTACATCGTACGTAAAGCCATGCTTTTATATCCGGTAAAACAATTGAGTATCATAACGGCGGGCTAAAAATGAGTGTAGAACCAACAGCACCTTCTATTATCCTTGTTTTCATAGCAGGCTTAGTGACGATACTCAAGCCGTGCTGCCTCCCTCTTGTCCCGGCTGTGATGTCAGGCTCGGCAGGAGGCAGGCTCAGACCTGTGGCTATTGTGTCCGGCATGACGCTCAGTTTTACAGTGATGGGCACGCTTGTGTCGGGTTTTGGCGCTGCTTTCGGGAGTTTTGCTGATACCCTGCGCAGTTTGTCCATCCTGTTCATAATTGGAATGGGCGCTGTGCTCTTTGATGACGATATAAATGCAGAGTTTATCAAGATATCAAGCTCCATAACACAGGGACTGAGGAACAACGTCGGCTTTTTAGACCGTTCCTCATCAAATACGACCGAGCACGGGCTCTTTGGGGGATTTTTCCTCGGCATGTCCCTGGGCATCGTCTGGATTCCGTGCGTGGGTCCGATACTTGGCGCTGTGCTCGCATACGTCGCCTCGGTGGGCAATATGGGCTACGGCGCATGGATGCTGTTCGTTTATTCCGTAGGTATGAGCCTCCCCATGCTCTCTATAGCCTATTATGGCAGGAAGGTCACGAACAGGTACAAATGGTTCATGAGGAACGGGGAGATGCTTAAAAAACTCGCAGGACTTGTACTTATACTGGTCGGGATTATGCTGCTCTTCGGGATAGATAAGCTTATGATAAGGGTGTTCTCCAAATACTTCCCGACGACGTTTTATGGGATATGAACAGCTTTATTTAGCGACCCTGGTGAGCAACTTCCTGTACATCTCCTCAAATGCCCCCGGGCACGTATTGCATCAGAAGAAATGCTGTCCTGTATAGAAGGTATGCGCTGCCTATCGCCGGATACCCTGGATACGATAGCAGCGTCAGGATCTGAGGTCACATACAGTTCCTTTACCTCTTCCAGTCCCGCAAGTTCTTCTGCCAGCCTGTCTACCCGGCTCTTCACCGTAGGCACGCCTGTCAGGCAGCTCTTTGCGATATCCTGGAACGATTTCCTGCTGTTGTCTAATCGCCTTTGGAATCTCCTTTGGATTTTGTTTTTACCGCCATTATCAGGATTATACCGACAGCAAAGAGTATTATGCCCACCCAGGCGAAGTTGATGGCTGGCTTTATTTGCATGGTCAGGGGTATAAACCCGCTGCTCATACCCTGGAAAATGACATACACATCGGTTCCGGTTATGCTGCTCTCCACCATGGGGAAAGTCCCGCTTCCGCCTTTGCCTTCAAGGTATTCGGCAGTTCCGCTCCCGATTTTCTTGTTATTCTGATAGACCTCAAGCTGTACGCTCTGTACCCTGTATTTGTCGGATGAAGTAGATTCACCCTCGGTCACATCAGTGGCGCTGAGTATAGGCTGCTGGAAACCAGCCATTACCGTACCTGTCACGGTCAACGGGGTATCCCTGGGTAAAGTGGATTCGGTGTAATTCCCCGGGATTACAACCCGTATACTGCCTGAATTATCTACCAGTTCAACGAGAGTGCCGTGTCCCTCAAGGGATCTTAGATTGGTGACTTTTCCGCTTATTTTTACAGAATTGTTCTCATAAGATGAAGGGTCGGCAAGTACCTCCGATATGCGGATTCCGGAATTACTATCACTATTCCCGGTCAGGCTGCGGGTCGAATAGTCAAGGATTTTTACACTATAGCCATTGCTGATATCAAGCATCTGTCCTTTTGCCTCAAGCGGTATGTTGATCCCCTCTATCTTATTGTCAAGGGTAGAGCTTACGATAGCACCGAATAATGTTAAAATGACCGCGATATGCACCATCGTTATCCCGATACCCTTTATCCTGACCCTCTGGTTTGCGGCTTGCAGGTATCCGCGAAGGTAGCTGATAATAGAATAGGTTGCGTATAAAAGAGACGGGAAGATAGAGAGAACCGAGATGTTGCCTATCAGTTTATAAATCGCCGGTTCCCTGACCCAGAAGGGGCTGCTGTGGTTGAGAACATAGAAATTTTCAGTCCTTGGCAGCATGAATATTACTGAGAGCGCAGCCACGATGAAAAGGGTTTGCTTCTGTTGTTCCTTATTGGATTCTTTATAATTCAAACAGAAACCGAGAGCAAGCAGCAGCACTATCGTAAAAGGATAGCTCCATACATTGAAGAAATTCTTGGTATCGGAGGCTACGTTCACTTTCAAGCCCTGTGTCAACTGGATGAACACCGGATAGGTGATGCCCCAGAAAGATACGAAAGCCAGTATCACGAATAACAGCAGTGTAACAAAGAATAGATTTGTCTTGCTCCAGAAGCCCGGGTCTTCTTCAGGCGTCTGGGGCTCTTCAAAATACCGCCGCATTCCCAGGGCAACCGACACAAGCGTGGTGACCAGGAGCGACATGATAAGCAGGGTACCCGTGGAGGCTTCGCCGAACGCATGCACCGAGTTGAAAAGACCGCTTCTGACAACGATTGCTGCGTAAACGACCAGAATAAAGGACACTGCTGCAAGAATGGGTGCTGCTATCGAGAAGGTTCTTTTATTCTTCCTGTGAAGGGCTGTCGCATGGAGATAGCCTGTGAGAGTGAGCCAGGGGATGAACGATGCTGTTTCAACCGGATCCCATGCCCAGAAACCGCCCCAGCCCAGTACCATGTATGCCCAGACGCCTCCGACAGCGATTCCCATGCCGAGGAAAAGCCAGGTGAAACGCGCCCACTGTCTTGACAGTTCCTCCCAACCGTCCTCTTTTGTGATCAGATAAACGATCGCTGCAGCAAATGGTATTGTCATGGCGGCATAGCCGATGAACATGAGAGGCGGATGTACAATCATCCAGAAGTTCACAAGCAGTGTGTTCAGACCGCTGCCGTCAGCCGGCACGTAGCCCAGGAGGTCGGGTCTTCCCTCATAGATGGTCTTAAAGGGTGTCTGTATCAGGGTGAGCACTGTGAAGTATATACCAATGATCACGGTTATTATCTGGGTCCTTCTTGCCAGCGGTGATATGTGCTTTGTAGTAAGCGCAAGCCAAGCCGATGAGAGGAATATCACAAGCACCCATAGCAGGTACGTGCCCGGCTGCCCTGCCCATGCGCCTGATATTTTATATATGAGCGGCAGATCAAGGCTTGAGTACTGCCATACATATTCGTAGGTATAATCGCCTATCACGAAATAGTAAGTTATGAGCACATATGCAAAAGCGAGTAGCCCTGCTGACACCAGGATCATTGGTGAGACTAATCTTGACAGAAGGTTGTTGTTTTTCAGTTCTTTCAATAAAAGTCCTGCAAGCGCAACAGCACTTGCCACGATGCTGGCATATAGTAACGCATTTCCTAAGTTAACCATGTTATTCGCTCCTTACCTGGTCCCTTACCCGGGTCGCTATGGGCAGGAAATAGTCTGCATCCACGGCGCCAGCAATCCTTTCAACTACATTACCACTTTCATCAAGGAAGAGAACATAAGGTGGATAGCTCACGCCGTATTTCCTTGCAACATCCCTGTCAATATCAAGGTCCATTGCTACAAGAACATAATCATTTTCAAGTACCTTTTTTACCTCAGGATTCCCGAGCGTATCGGACTGGAATTTTGCGCAGTACTGGCACCATATAGCCCAGAAATAAATTGCAATGGGCTTGTTCTCCTGCTGAGCTATCTCAAATGATGTGGTCAGGTTTCGTGACCATGTAATACCGCCAAGATAACTGGAGTTTTGGTCGCTCAGCCTGAAATCCGAAAGTGAAATATTATAAGTGCCATAGGCAACTGATATGAGCATTACCAGTACGATTATTGTTAATAATTTCTTAGTTCTCATAAGTTAATTCCTGATTGATTTGATTTGAATATAAGCCTTTATAATTCATGTTTTATGTTCCTGATTTTTAATCGACTCCATACGTATATACTTTACGAAATGTGTAAACTAAATCATATTATCGGCAGCGTAAGAATTTTCACTCCTATGAACAAGTAAATAACCGCGGTAGCGCCTACTGCTATCATGCTCTGCTGAAACTCCTTCTCACCGTTCGATAGTCTCTTACTGATAAGGTATCCTGCCCACAGTGTAAAGATAAAACCGAGAGACAGCAATATTATCTGCATGTGGTTTATGGTATCGAAATTTATTGCGAATTCCCAGACTTTCCCGAAAAATTTCCCTATGGTTTCCGTGATATAGAACAAACCCTTCAGCAGCCTGAATGTATTCTCGGCTAAATAGACGGAAAGGCTGAGTGGAATGAACGCGTAAGAGAGGTCAGTAAACTTCTGCTTCGTATTTTTACCTGAGAAAGATGCTCTGGTAGAAAGATACATGATGCCGGCTGCGCCCAGCGTTAGCAGGGCAAATATGGTAATTGCCCACATGTTCCTGTAATAGTTCAGGAAGAAGTTCATGTTCGTTAATATATCAAATGGAGCGGTCGATTTTACAAAATTGATGATCACGTTCCTGAATTGCAACCGCTCCATACCGAGGACGAATAAGAAGATGATGATTATCCCGTGCACTAAGTAGGCTTCATCAAGATGCGTCCTTTTCGATCTCACGAGATCTGCGCCGGGGAGGCGGGGACTTATGCGGATGTTATCTTTTGAGCAGGATTTAACACATTCCATGCACATGATGCAGTAATTGTTGCGCTCCATCGTTTGCGGGAACTCACCCACAGGACAGGGTTTGCCTGCCTCGGTGCCAACAACACATTCTTTTATATTATGTTCCTGGCAGGTCTTCTTTGATTTGCAGCGAAGTTCAATGGCGGAGAGCATGGAGAAAACCCCGAGCATAAGCCCGATAGGACAGATATACCTGCAAAAGCTACGCTTCTCGTAAATAGCGCCCATAACCACAGCAAGTCCTGTGAAGAACAGGAGCAGGAGAGCTGTATTCGGCGGGTTCCTTGTGAACATGAAGAGATGGCGCTCAGCCGCGAAGATGAACAGGAAGAGTATCACTGCGACCCAGAGGTTCCTGTACTTCTCAGGATATTTCTTTTTCAGGCTGAAAACGGACTGGGTCCAGTCGCCCACTGCGCCTATCGGGCATGCGAAGCACCACAGCCTGCCGATAAGGATAATGGTAAAAGCAAGAAGGGGATGCCAGATATCCCATATCATTGTGGTCGCAAAAGGTATCCCGCCCGGGAAACGCAGGTCAGGTTCGCTTGAGAGACCGAAATAGATTATAATAAGAAGGACCGTGAAGAAAATTATATTGACAATTGGTTTAAATAATCTGTTCTTGACAAGGTCACTGAAAAAATATACATCGAGCAGGTCGGTTTTTTCGTTATTTCCGTTATTTTCCTTATCGTATTTACTCATGCATCCTCAAACATAAACCGGGAAATAGGGCAGCAGCACTTTCTTCAGGTATTTATCTATCCCGAAAATCATCATAAGCCCTACCAGTATCAGGACCAGGCCTGAGAGCTTTTTAAGGAAAGCACCTTTTTTCACAAACCAGCTTACATGACCTGATATACTCTTTCCCGAGTACGCTATTATAAGCATCGGGATGCTTACACCAAGCGAATATACCAAAAGAAGGACCGTACCGTGTAAAAGGTCGCCCGTACTTGCCGAGCTTTCAGCCACAAATGCAAAGACAGCACCGAGAATAGGACCGACGCAGGGAATCCAGAGTATGCCAAGAGACATGCCCAGCATTAAACCGCCAAGGAGCCCTTCTTTCGGGGCTTTTGATTGCAGGCTCCCGAGAAATGATGCATTCTGGCGTCCGAAGTTCATAATGGAACTTGTGATATTCGTGTATGCCCGGTTAATGTCTTCATCGAACAGGACGGCGCCCATGCCCATGATAAACAGTATCGAGAACCAGCGCAGGTATTCGGAAAAAAAAGTGAACGAAGCGACAGCAGAAATAAGCACTCCCATCAGCGTGAAGGTGAAAGACATGCCCGTGACTATGGCAACAGGACGTAGCCTGCTGCCCACGGAGCCTGAGAGCACGGCAGGCAGCACAGGGAGAACGCACGGCGTTATCACTGTTGCCATGCCTGCTATGAAGACCCATATTACTGATGGTGCTGTCGGCATCTATGTTCTGGCTATTGTGTCTATATTATCGGATTCTTTTTGAACCGTTGTTAAATCCCCTGTCATTTTTATTACCAGAACTTTACCAGTTGTTTGCGGTGTGTACTTATCAAGCTCAGCCGGTATGGATTTGTTATCCGTTACGTTAAACGCTTTAACAAGTTCTACCTTGCCGTTAACCGGGGTCATGCTCGTGTAGCTGATATCCGAGAAATTGCCGGACTCTGTAATTACCTGCGCATATGCTACATTCTTATAATCCACAGCGTCAAGCAGAGGTTTATAGGTCTGGTATGATGTCTGCATGCTCTTCGGGTTGCTCATCAGTTTCAGGACGTTGTCCACGTTCTGGCTGTGTCCGTAGACAAGGGGTCTAGTATATACGGTATTCTTCATCCCCTGCTCCACGCGTGCCTTTATTGTCGTATCCTTTGTAGTATCATATCCCAGGTCATGCATTTCGATCCACGATGACGTACTGAAATCCGTGCTATACATGCCTATTATCTTCTTACCGTAGAAAGAATCGGGCTGCACTAAGTTCCCTGCTAACATATTTTCCAGTTCTGTCCCTGCAGCTATTTTGGTATTGATGAAATACGCCCTGTTAGCTCCGGCAGGCGTAAGGTTCAGACCATCCGCAAGCGAGTTAAAATTGCCGGGGAGGCTGTATCCTGACAGGTCAACCTTTACCGGTGTTGCCGGCGTTGAGGCCGTCCCGGTTAAGCCTGAGTCCCTGGGCTTAAGGACGGGTATATAATCATCCCTTACAGGATCCGTGTTTGTTGGCATCGAATCAGGATATTTTCCTTGATATTCCCTGTCTATGAGTTCCCTGGCTTCCTTAAGCGTCTTTCCAGCCGCAAGATAATCCTGGGTCTTGCTTGCAAGTGCAAGGCATGTATCGCAATTACTGCCGTGATCATCATATTGCCAGTTATCGTTTATGAAACAGTCTCTCAGGAAGCGATGTGCTTTTCCATCCGAGGCTGCACTGCCGTGACCGCCGCATCCGCAGTAGCAGGGTATCTGCTCAAGCATTTCGGGGTGCTTGGTGGCGTATGTATAGGCTTTCAGGGTCATAGCATCCTTATAAGCGAAACTCGGGAGTTTTAATTGGTTTGTTGTCGCTGGATCTTGTGAAGAGCCGCCACCGGATAACAAAATATAACCTCCGGCAAGCATTATTACGGCTACCACCCCGATGATTAATGTACTGTTCCCTCTCTTTTTCGAGACTTTTTTGCTCTTTTCTTTTACGTTCGTTGCTTTCTTCTCAGGCTTCATTATTATGCCTCTTTATATTTTGCGATCTTATTTACTATATCAAGAAATACTTCTGTCTCTGTATATCCTGGTATTCTTTTTATCTCGGTGCCATTTGAGTCAAGAAATATCTCCGCAGGAGTACCGCGTACCTTGAAGTCCCTGGTTTCATTCTTTTGCCTGTACACATCTATTGAAACCAATATGAAGTTTTCGTTTAATGTTTTGATAACACTCTGGTTAGTGAAGGTTTCCTCTTCGAATTTCTTGCACCATCCGCAGTATTCCGACCTGAAATAAACGAATACCGGCTTGCCCTGTGAGCTTGCCTCCAGAAGTGCAGGCTGGAGGTCGGCATGAAAGTTCAACCCCTGTAAAGTAATTTTGCCGGCACCCGGGTCGTCCGGTTGCATGTACAGATAACCCGAAGTAAGCCCAATAAGGGCAAGTAATACGAATATCCATTTTTTCATATACATTTACTTTACGATAGGTGTAAAGTAATATAAGGATTGTGGTTTAAGTTAAATGGCTATACCTGTAATTATTTCACAAGTTCTTTCAGGATATTGTGCCTGACATTCTCAGGCTTTGGCACTTCTTTCGTGAGATTGCTTATCTCTTCTTCGCGTTTTTTTGTCGCGGGAGATTTGCTTTTCTCATGACAGGTGCTGCACCTGTATCCGATGATGGCAAGCCTGGATGAATAGACAGGGTGCCTGTTCTTGATCGTGAGGGCGGTCCCGCAATCCATGCATTTATTCTGATCGGTGTTTGTCATTTCTCTTTACCTCTGCAACTTTTAACAGGAAGCCTCTCTCGCACGGTCCTGATAACTCGCCCACTACGTTCACAACAGTGAACTTATCACCCCGCCTGAGCCCCGCCGGACGGCATATTTTATAATTCTCGCAGTTTATGAGATTGCATTCTACAGGCTCGTACACTATTTTTGAGCCTTTTATCGCCTTCCTGGATTCGATGCCCATCACTATAGGGGTTTCTACTACTTCCACTGCGAAGACCCCGGAGTCATGTATGAAACACTCAAGTTTTCCCCCGTTGCGAATGGCGATTATCCTGTACTTGCTCCCGACATTCAGCCCTAGGCACGTTTTATTAAGTTTGCATACCTCGCAGTCTTTCGCAGCTCCCTTAAAGATGAACTCGTTCCCGGTTTTTGCCAGTTTTGTTCCTATCAACGTTATTATTGTATCCGATTCTTCCATATGATTCACCTGATTTTATTTATAATCGTCAAATCACTTTTGTAATCCTTGCGACTTTTTCTGCAGCTTCGCGTGTCAATCCTGCCCCGAGTATGGTATATCTCTCAGGACGGATTTCATGCGCATGAAGGAGCGCCTTGATAATATATTCTTCCTTTATTCCCAGTTCGGCAGCGCAAGTAGGCGCACCGATGGTTTCAAGAGCTGTACGGATTTCCTGCCAGTCGCCGCCGTGCAGGTACATCATCATTATCGTACCGACACCGCATTGCTCACCGTGCAGCGCCGGCTCAGGCGCAAGCTCATCCAGCGCGTGGCTGAACTTGTGCTCCGAGCCACTGGCAGGACGCGAGGAGCCTGCAATGCTCATAGCCACCCCGCTTGCCACGAGAGCCTTCATCACGGTCCACGCCGATTCCTCGATCCCGGCTTTTATTGCACCGGCTGATTCGATCAGTATTTTTGCTGTCATTTTTGAGATTATCGACGCATATTCGCTGAAAGGTTCGTCGCGCAGCCTGTGCGCCAGTTCCCAGTCCCGCACTGCGGTATAGTTGGAGATTATGTCACCGCACCCGGCAGCCAGTAACCGGTAAGGCGCGGCGGCTATGATGCCGGTATCGGCTATGACGGCTATGGGGGTTTGCGCTGTCTCTGATACTGTTTTATTGTCCCTGCGTATAGAGGCGCGCGAGGAAACGATACCGTCGTGCGATGCCGCAGTCGGTATGCTTACGAAAGGAATATCAAGATGAGTGGATGCAAGCTTGGCTATATCTATGGATTTCCCACCTCCCACCCCCAGCAGGAAACTGGCTTTTGTCCCTGCTGCCCTGTCTTTGACTTCCTTGATCTCATCCAGGGTGGGATTTTTTATAATGATGGTATCCACATTAAAACCGCAATCCTCAAGGCAAACTTCTACAGTTTTTCCGGCAGCCTTCAGGGTGGTCTCGCCGGTAACTATGAGGGCATTTCCATTAAGCTTAAGGTCTTTACATACCTTACCAGTGTCATTAATAACACCATGACCAACTACAACATTCCTGGGAAGCTGCATCCACTTGTTTTTATGGCTATCTATACTATCTTTCATAAGGTCTCGACATGAGTATTATAGATACACTATGGCAGTATATATATAAGTATTACATTAGCGGCATAATCAATGATACGTCCTATAATCCTGTAGACACGGTCACTTATGCTATACTACTGGGTCTTAGCATTTTCGGTATCCTGAGGCTGCTGGAGAAGCTCAAAGTGGAGATCGATGCGCGGTTCATCGTCGCGATAACGCCGTACGTCCTTGCCGGTTCGTCCCTGCGTGTGATTGAGGATTCAGGAGTGTTCGCTCCCCCGCTCCGGTATATTTTTATAACCCCTATCATCTATTTTTTTATATTCTTTGTCACTATAACCCTGTTAGTGATTGCGATTTCCCTTCAGAGGAGAGGATTCGTAAAAGACTATCATCCGTTCTTCGGATATGCCGGGGTGGCGTGGACTTTAATCAACATGGCTGTGCTGCTGGCTGTAGGGACTATAAAGAACCCTGCCCCCGCGGCTGCAATACTGACGCTGGGAGTAATTTCGACGGGTATCGTCTACGCTGCATCCAGGATGATCAAATTTACGCTTCTTACAGACAAACTGAATATATCCATCCTGTTCACCCATTTGCTTGATGCGTCTTCCACTTTTGTCGGGATCGACTGGCTCGGGTATTATGAAAAACATGTGGTCCCGACATTTTTCATCGATACATTAGGGAATTATACAGACCACCCCTCGTTCGTGATGTACCCCCTGAAGCTGATTGTGTTCATTCCCGTGCTTTACATGCTTGATTACAAGTTCGATGCAGAGAAAGAAAAGAAACTTATAAATCTGATGAAGTTAGCCATACTTGTGCTGGGGCTTTCGCCTGCAACACGGAACACTCTCCGGCTCTTGATGGGGGTATAAAGTGCAAAAGGACTCTGAGTATATAAAATCTTTAAGGAAATACATTCTGGCTGCTGCGGGTATTTTCTTCTTCATGTTAATGATCGGCGTACTGGTATCGGAACTGAACCCCGCCTCGTCCGGGTATCTGCTTGAGATGATGAGAGAAGCATTTAGCAGGATTACGTCGCTTGATCCGTTCGGGCGGATGATTGAAATATTCAAGAATAATGTACGCAATAGCCTGCTGGCTCTTGTTCTGGGCGCCGGGCTTGGCATTATCCCGTTTATTGTTGCAGCAGCCAACGGGCTTGTCCTTGGCATGCTGACGGATTTCGTCTCAAGGCAGCAGGGGGCGCTTTTCGTTCTTGCCGCGATAATACCCCACGGTATTATCGAAGTACCGATGGTGCTGATAAGCGTGGGAATCGGGTTCAGGCTGGGGCATGTGGTGTACATGCTCTTAAGTGGTGCGAGAACTGATATAAAACAGGAAATGATACAGGGCGTCTGGTTTTATGTGAGATGGGTAGTTCCCCTGCTCTTTGTAGCTGCGTTCATCGAATCTTACGTGACGCCGTTAATCGCCATGCGGTTTGCGGGCCTTTAACAGGAAAGTACATGAATTATTCAGTACATTTGTATATTCTTTATGGATTCACACTAAAGAAGATGGCATATGGAAGATAAGCTGCTCAGGCATGGAAGCATAATATTCTTTGCTACTATTATTTCATTCTTGTTTGCGTATGTTTTCCAGTTCTATATGGCAAGGAAACTCGGACCGGAAAGCTACGGTATACTGGGCTCCATGCTCTCTCTTCTCTACGTTTTCTCGGTGCCTGCCAGCGTGGTCACGACAACACTGGCTCAGGTCGTATCTGAGCAGAAAGGAAAAGAGGGATATGGAAAAATAAAATCGATCCTTTTAATATCTGCTAAGAAGCTGATGTACATTGGTATAATTATTTTTATTGTATTGATAGCAATAAGTCCTTTTCTCAAGAATGTATTAAATCTTCCTTCTGAGGTTCCCGTAATCGTACTGGGGTTTTCTCTTATATTTATTACAATACTTCCTTCTCCGAGAGGGGTACTTCAGGGAATGCAGGAATTCGGCAGCCTTGGGTTTAACATAGCAATGGATAAACCATCACTTTTACTATTCGGCGTCCTTTTTACGTATCTTGGCATGGGGATTGACGGCGCAATATTATCTTACGGCATTGCAGCTTTAGTGCTCCTGATAATTGCTTTTTTGTCCCTGAGAGTCATATTCGAGAAAGAAAGTGAACGGGTCAATCTCTCGGTCTACAAATATGCTTCTCCCGTACTTGTACTGATACTCTGCATAACGGTCATGAGCAGTATTGATATTCTTTTTGTCCGGAAATATTTCTCAGGGGAGGTATCAGGATACTTTACAGCAATGAAAATGCTTGGGGAAGTTATTTATTTCTTAGCCCTCGCCCTTGGAGGAGTGCTTCTTCCAAAGGTGAGCGAACTTGAAACGCTCAAGGTAGCGCACGGGTTCTTGCTGCGAAAGACTTTGATTTATTTTGGTATCCTTCTTGCTGCGATCCTCTCTGCTTATGCTTTTGCGCCGGAACTCATTATAACGATTCTCTTCGGGAAGGTTTATTCTTCAGTTGCCGGTTATCTTGTCTGGTATGCTCTTTCAATGGGTCTGCTTTCTCTTTCAATTGTTTTCATGTTCTACAATGTTTCTGCGAAAAGGACCGCGTTCAGGTATCCTCTGGTCGTTTTCACGCTTCTGGAAATAGTCCTGCTGATGGTATTCCATGGTTCCATAGGCCAGATAATAGGGATACAGACAGCTGTTTTCTTTATTCTTCTTGTGAGCGTGATAACCATTAACAGGAGGTATATGAGTATGCCCAAAATGGTTAAAATATAATTGTTTTTTCTTTGTATTTTTCGAATGTCAGAAATGTCAAACGCTTTCTTTAGACTTTTCTAAGGGCTTATACCTGAAAAAGTATAAGTAACACCCTGTAATAAAACGAGAGCATGTATAAAAAAGAGGAACATTATAAGCCTTTTAAAAGGCTTAACCGCTTGCTAAAGGGTTTGAGCTGTAATGCTCCCTTTTTCCGTCTTTGAAAAGATAAGAAAGAATAAAAAATAATAACGGGTGAGCCAGATGCAAGTAAAAAATGATAAGTTTCCAGTGGAAAAATGTATGGCTAAAAAAAGTTGTGAAGGCTGCCATGATTGTGAAGGAAGAAAATGGGAAGCCTTCCAGGCCTTACTGAGCAGGCTGTGATATACGACTATTTCGCCTCTGTGAACCACGACCTTTCCCTTCGCAATATCTCCTTTTCCTCCTCAGGATTGGTCGGCACAATGATTTTCTTTATGTCTGTTTTAAAAATGTAAGCCGGGTGATAATCATCGTATAAAGGTTCAAACCATATACCATCGTCATCACAGTCCTTGATGTACCCTAAGTAGTTCGAGCCGGTTAAAGTCTGCACCTTAACGAGATTATATTCAGGCATCCTCTTATAATGTTCTAAAAGTGAGGGATTATTTATCATTTCCTCAATAATCCTTGACATTTTTTCCTCGACCGTTTAATAAACAGAAAATTTTTTCTGTGCCCTTTAATTCTTTATCCTTATTTATTTTATGTCCTAAAATAAAACTTTCTATTCCAGCTATGCAGGTAAGATATTTTCAAGCCCTATACGGATCGAGTGTGTCCTGCGCTTCCGTTGCAGCTTGCTGCCGTAAAGACTGCTGTAGGAAGGAATAATAAGTACAAGGTAAATAAAACCGGTTTATGTTCGTAAAAAAATTACAGGATTGTGAGAAATTCATAGCAGGAGATGATTCGCTCCTTCGCGAGCTTTTGCATCCGGACAAAACAGACCTGGCTATCAGGTATAGTCTGGCACATGCTGTAGTAAAGCCCGGGCAGACATCAAAACCCCATACGCTAAAAACTTCCGAAGTGTATTACATCCTTGAAGGGGAAGGTATAATGCATATAAACATGGAATCTGAAAAAGTCACACCGGGCAATGTAATCTACATTCCGCCGAACTCAATACAGTACATCCGGAATACAGGAAGCTCCGAGTTAAAATTCCTGTGCATCGTAGACCCCGCCTGGCGGCATGAGGATGAAGAGGTATTGTAAGTTTGCGGTTCTGTCAAGTTGTCGGTTGTTAATATTATAATATTAAATATATGGCATGGGAGTAGGTAAGCTTGATAACAGGCTGCTGATACTTCTCAATCTTGGGAAAGTACTTGGCGACAGAGAACTGCACAGCATTAAGGGCATATCCGCAGAGGCTGAAGGAGCTACAGTTTCATAAAGTTCCATCTGTATTTTTCCAGTTTTTTAAAAAAGATAAGAAAGAAGGTCGAATTTACCTTCTTCTTACAAATGTCGCAATAAACAGCGCTCCGACCGCAAAGAGCAGTTCAAAGGCTGGAGCCTTTGTTGTCGTTGCAGGTGCTGTTGTTGTTGCTGCTGATGTTGTTGTTGCTGCCGCCGGACCCATTGCTGAAAGCGCCCAGTTGGCGCGTGCTGTCTTATCAGCGCCCTTATCCTGATGGCACCTGTATGTACACGAGTTTGGCATTACATCTGCTCCGTATTTTATGGAGTTTTCAGGGCTGAGGGATTTAAAGTTATGCGTTGTAAGTGCGCCTCTGAGTTTGCTGTTCACGTTTATTACGTCAGGCATGTGGCAATCGGTGCATGTTATTGCTGCTTTCTTTGCTGCATCTGTATAGCTGTGGTTATGGTATTCGCTTACGCTTCCATGGCAAGACTTGCAGAGACTCTCCTTTGGCATCTTAAGCCCGGAGCCACTCCATGCAGAGTAGCCTGTCACTTTTCCGCCGTCAAAGATAGCGACGCTCCTGTCAGCGAATTCCGGGGATAATCCTGATACCGGATATACGGTCACAGTACCGGCATCGTGCGGGCTGTGGCATGATACGCATGTCGTGCCTGCAGTGTAATGCTTGCTGGTCTTGACATCAAGGTATTGCTCACGGTGCCGCTTTGTCGTCTTATCAGGGAAGAACGATGCATTGCTGGTGTAAGGTTCAGGGTCGTATTTCAAAGTCTCAGGTTTCCCAAGGACATATCCTACAGGGAAGTTGTACTTGCCTCCCACCTGCGTTGCCCTGATATGGCAGTAGCCGCAGCCTTCGGATGACTCGTCTATCACGATATCTGATTTATTCTTGGATGTTACATGTTTACCGCCAGGACCATGACATGCTTCACAACCGATATTCAATTCCTTGAATGTCTGGGTCTGTGTGTCGTATCCAGTCGTATGGCAGCCTGCGCACTGTACAAGCCAGTTCCTGATGCTTTTATCATTCGCATAATGCTGCTTTATAGGGTCCCATTCGTATTTGGTTACATTGTAATTATTTCCGTCTTTCTTGATTCACACTGACAGCCACGATGGCTTTATTAGTTATTTTAGCCTATTACTGGTGCAGATTATTTTCTTTTACAAAATATAAAATTTATAAATAAAATAACCTTGGGGAATCCAATGCCCGATATAATAGATAGGATAGAAAAAATACTTGCTAATCTGAGTAGAATCGGTGGGGTGGAGGCGTGTATTGTTGCAAGTCGTGATGGGCTGCATATCTGCAGTGTTCTGCAAAAAGAACAGTTTGCAGAATCCATCGCTGCAATGTCCGCTACAATGCTCGGGGCAGCAGAGACAACTGCCATTGGATTGGGGTTAATCCTTCTTGGACTTGAAAAAGCAGCAGAAGAGCTTAAAGAACTATTAATATGATAGCAATAAGTTTAAAACTTTCAGTCACTATATATAGCGACCAGATAAGTATTTATTTTTAGACTTCACTCTTAATTGATAGGATAAGAGACGGTACCGAAAAATGAACAGAAGTTCTTCTCCGAAAAGTGACACCATAATCAAAATATTTTTTAAGTTAATTTTTTTTGTGAGCATTTCACTAATTATTTTACCTGTAAGCTGGGCTGAAGAAGAGAAGCATGAGCAAGAGGCAGACTGGAAATATGCAAAGGATGTTAATGAGCAGGATATCACATGGGTCAGTACCCTCAATCAAACCATGAAATGGGGAGATAGAGTCAATATAAAAGATTGGGCACTGGGAAACTTTACTGTTGAACTGACAGACCTTATGAAAGATGCAACGAACAGTAGAATAATCGGCACTCTTATGACAGTAACAGGCGAAAATAAAAGAAGCCAGGTTACAATGGGCAGCGATGAATCGCAGACCGTAGCCTTCGAAGCCCCGCTTTACGATGATGAAATGAAAATAAGCGCAAGTATCGACGGAGAAAGAACGTGGAGCAGGGAACTTTTCGAACCCAATATATCAGTTCAGGTTTATCTGAGAGGGAAGCCGGATATTAATATCTCTTACAGTATCTATAATGAAGACCCCGCAAGTAACACCAACCTCAATACTACTGACACCTTGGAATCCAATAAATTTTTTTATATACAGGTCTCTATCGAGAATAAAGGCAATGCAACTCTTAAGGATGCTCTATTGGATGTGAATCTTACCAATTTTACGACTCAAGAGCAGACAGCTGTTCAGAGAGAGGGTGTGAGCTTTAAATATACAGGTAGCTCCGTAATATATGATTTAAACGATTTAAAAGTTGGCGATAAAAGGGTATTGAATCTCAGCGTAATATCGCCTGTATCGCCAGTTAATAAAACCTTCATTATACCGATGAAATTGACAGGTAGCGATAATAAAAATGTCCATTATACCTTTCGAATAGAGAAACAATTAATCATTAAACCATTTATCGATGTTAAAAAACAGGTAGCGCTTTATGTTAATTACTCGGGCGCGGATGTCCTCTATGTTAATGAATTATTCAGAACCCTCCTGACTATGAAAAATAATGGAAATCAGGATGTTATGATCAATTTGACAGATTCGGTGCCCGATTCTTTTGCATATCAAACAAAAGAGAATGAAAGCTTGAACTGGTCTGTTATTATTCCGCCTAAATCATCCCGGACAATATCATACTCGATTAAGCCAATAAAATATATAGAAACTGTATTAATTCCAAAAGCAACTGCAAAATTTGAATTAGAGGGGAAGATATACAGCGTGGAATCAAATGACATTGAAGTAAAAATAAAAGGTTCAGATGTATCGCTTACAAAAGATGTAAAGATCAATCAGCAGGATAATGGAATTATAAATGCAACAGTAATAGTGGGTGCCAGGAATCTGGGAGACCAGCGCGTCTCTCTTAAAATAATGGATATTCTTCCTGATAATGCGAGTTTGACCAACGGAACTACTTCCCAGGAAAATATATTTCTTGAGAAAAACGAGCTGTTTAGTTACAGCTATGAAATTTCTATCCCGTCAGGAGAGGAGATAATCCTGCCAGCAGCAAAAGGCTACTATATAGATTTTAGAACATATCTTGAAAAAGATAATAGTAATAAGGAGGATATCTGGCGTAAAATAGAATCGAATCAGCCTGTTATAGGACCAAGGCAACCCACGCCTGCTATAGCGCCGGAAAACGTAGATCCGAAACAAAAGAATATTTCCCTTTCCAACGATGAAAATATCACCCTGCCCGCTCTTGCTGAAAAAGAGGAAAGGAAGACAAAACTTGGAATTATAAAAAATTTTATACTCATGTTTATCGGGTCGATTACGGGTAAACAGGGGATAGAGGAATCTCAAGCTGCATCCCTGATGGAAATCCAGCCTGTTATTAAACGAATAGAAGAAACGCACTCTTCTTTCACATGGACTGTTGGCTGGGAGAGGCAAGAAGATGTCAATGCCAGTAGCGGAACCTGGAAGGTGTCAGGAACACCGGGTTCAAAGGTGGCAGTTTCCTTTACCGGAACAGGTGTGGCGCTTCTTTACTCCGCAGGACAGGACGGAGGCACAGCAAGCATTGAAGTTGATGGGAAGGCATATCCTGATATCGACATGTACTCATCGATTCCTTACAGTAAAATCAACATGACAATAGCCAGTGGTCTGGAGAATACTCAGCACACTTTATCGATCACTGTTTCAGGTAAAAAGAACCCGGCGGCATCCAGTTCTCTTATAGTTGTCGACGCCGTGGAAGTTACCCGGTCATAAAACTGGCACATGGTATCCTACTCCTTAAGTTTATCCCTAACTTCGCCACCTGCGGCTAATTGAT
>NZ_FZMP01000123.1 GCF_900196725.1 Candidatus Methanoperedens nitratireducens
TAGTGACTAAATGCGCCGAAATCCAAGTATAACGATGCTCTTGAAGGAAGAAAACGACAGGCAGAGCTTAACAGGTTAAAGAGAGATTTCCAGGTATTCCCTTGGGGAAAAGCTGAATGGATAAGCTATGAAGATCAAGCTAATACGCTATCATCAGAGAAAAATTCTTTTCATAAAGAAGTACATTCACAGGTATTGCAGAATACACTTAAGCGATTAGATAGAAGTTTCCAGAATTTCTTTAATGGCTATGGATATCCGAGATTCCAGGGAAGAAATAGATATAATACATTCACATATCCTCAATCTGGTTTTGAGATTAACGGGATGGAATTAACCCTATCAAAAGTAGGAAATATCAGGATACTCCAACATAGGGAGATTGAAGGAAGAATCAAGACCTGTACTATCAAGAAGGACGTAGACCGATGGTATGCTATATTCACGGTTGATATAGAGAAGAAGATAGAGAAAGTACCTATCAAAACAAAGACAGGGGTAGACGTTGGTCTTGAATCATTGCTCATATTAAGCAGCGGAGAGAAGATAGAACCACAGAAGTTCTATAGGAAATCTGAAGAATCCCTTGCATGGGAACAGAGACAGTTAAGCAGGAAGAAGTTGGGCTCAAAGAACAGGGGAAAACAGAAGGTCAAAGTAGCAAAGGTTCATAGAAAAGTCAGGAATCAAAGAAAAGATTCTAACCATAAGACAAGTAGAGGACTTGTTAAAACATTTGACTATATAGTGTTTGAAGACTTGCAGATACAAAATATGGTACAAAACCATCATCTTGCAAAGAGTATATTGGATGCTGGTTGGGGTCAAATAATCAGATTCACGGCTTACAAAGCAGAATACGCTGGTAAAACGATAGAACTTGTTGACCCGTACTATACATCACAAACATGTCTATGTGGGCATCATGTACCCAAGAAACTTTCAGTGAGGATACATATATGTCCTAAATGTGGTCTAATATTGAATAGAGACCATGTTTCTGCAATCTTGATAGAAAGGAAAGGGAAATTAAATGTACCTACGGACTGTGGGGAATTAACGCCTATGGAGAGTACTCTAAAGAGGCTCATCGAAGTAGGAAGCCCCTCACTTTAGTAAGGGGAGGATGTCACACATAGCAACTCAAATACTTTTGAGATGGAATGTAATATTATGCCTACTATATCCGACTTCTTCCCTTCCGACCTATCCAGAAGCTCTCTTCTTGCAGCCCAGCGTCTTGTCGCCGAAAGGGCAATAATAGAAGACGACTTCGGTGAGCTTCGGTTAATTGCTGGTGTAGATCAGTCATTCATGAATGACAAAATTATTTCAGGCATCGTAGTACTGGAATATGATACTCTAAAGGTCGTGGAGCGTGTCCATTCTATCGGGACTGTAAATTTCCCTTATATCCCCACGTTCCTGAGTTTCCGTGAAGGGCAGGCGATTGTGAGTGCATATGAAAAACTTAAAAAGCTCCCGGATATCCTGATGGTTGACGGCGCGGGCATCAACCACCCAAGACGCGCAGGGCTCGCAACGCATATCGGTGTCACTCTGGATGTGCCCACCATCGGGATTACGAAAAGGATTCTCTGCGGCGCAGGGAAAGAGCCTTCCCGGGCAGGTGAGGCGTCTCCACTTATTTATAAGGGTGAGCAAATCGGATGGCTTCTTAAGTCAAAAGAGCGAAGCAGGACGATAATCGTGGCGCCGGGGCACAGGGTTTCACTTGACAGTTCTCTTTCGATAACGAAGGCGTGTCTTTGCGGATACAAACTTCCTGAGCCTGCCAGGCTTGCGCACGAGTATGTTACCGGGTTAAAAAAGGAAATACCCGCATCTTTCTTATCTTAACCATTTGACATCAGGTTCGACCTTCTCAGGTGTCTGCGTCTTACCTTTTGGATACCCGAATATAAGCGGCGCAATAGCTTTATAATCCGCGGGCGCGCCCAGTTCCTTCAACAGCTCATTGTCCATAAGTGCAGGGAGCGCGCCTCCGATCCAGCAGCTTCCGATGCCTTTTGAGTGCGCCGCAAGCATCATATTCTGCGCTGCCATCGCGCAGTCATAATCAGCAGTCGGCGCGTTTTTATTTCCAAGGATTATCACAAGGACAGGGGCATTGTAGAACATACTGGTGCCTTTAGTCTTCAGGAAAACAAGGAAATCAGAAGCCTTTTTGGATGTATCTTTGATCGGTTCAAGCAAAGGAATCATGGCTTTCTTGCCGCTCTCTGATATCCTCCGCATAGTTTCTTTGTTCTTCACGACCAGGAAGCTCCACGGCTGCATATTGAAACCCGATGGTGCATACCTGGCACAGTCGATAAGGAATTTGATATCCTCATCCGGAACCGGGTCTTCTTTATATTCGCGGACACAGCGCCGGGTTTTGATAACTTCAGTAATGTCTTTCAAAATAACTCACCCACAGTAATAACATCTCAATCCCTAATTATACTTTTCTTTTCAAAACTATGATGATTATAATTATAACAGGGATTATTATCTATATGGATAAATATATAAACCCTACTATTATAGTATGCTTGTCGGATAGGAATTCGGGGATAGGAGTGGCCTTACCTCTTATCATAATTCTCTGTTTCTATCTGTAAGACCTCTTTACAAAATCAATCCACTCTCCAAAACCTTCCCCTGTCTTGAGGCTCATCTTCAGAACATCTATTCGCGGATTTATTGTTCGCGCATCCTTTACCATTTTATCCGAATCAGCGTTTACAGCCTCTGCGATATCCACTTTATTCACGATAATAATGTCTGCCGTACTGAAAATAAGGGGATGTTTTTCAACTATATCATCTCCCTCGCTTACGCTTACGACCACTACCCGCTTGTGTTCACCCAGTTCATAGTCGGTGGGACATATGAGATTACCCACGTTCTCTATAAACAGGATATCCAGGGAATTAAGAGGCAGCTCCAGAAGCCCATGCTCGATAAGATGTGCATCCAGATGACACTCCTTACCTGTATTCAACCCAACAGTCGGGATTCCATACTTTTCAAACCTGGCTGCATCTATCCTTGCCACCACATCCCCGGCGATAGCGCCTATCCTGTACTCATTGCCAAGCTTCTCAATGGTTTTCTCTATCAACAGGGTCTTACCTGAGCCTATGGCTCCCATTATGTTAAAAGCAGTTATACCGGATTTTTCAAGGTTTTTGCGGTTTTTGTGTGCGATTTCTGAGTTCTCTTTCAGGATATCGTACTCAATGGATACTTCAGTCGTGTGCATATTTACCTTTAAATCGATAATGTCCTATAGATGTGATCTGTTTAAATGCTTAATTGGATAAATCTGTAATATAAGTGGGGCATTGAATGAGCCACCGAGACGCAGAGGCACAGAGAGCTTTTTTTGAAAGATTTCTCTGTGTTCTCCGTGCCTCTGTGGCAATTGTTTTTATGTAGATCATGAAATTCAGAACACTACTTTTAAATTAATTTCATCCTCTTACCGACCCTCTCAAAAATGTCTATCGCCTCATCCAGGTCTTCCCTTGTATGCTGCGCAGTAACGATAATCCTGACCCTGGATTTATCCTTTGCAACAAGAGGGAATACAATAGGTTTGGCAAAAAGACCTTCCTGGAACAACTGCCTGGAAAGGTCCATTGCCATCCTGCTCTCGCCTGCCATTACCGGAGTAATAGGCGTCTGGCTCCTGCCGATATCGAATCCCATATTGCCCATGGCTTTCTTGAAATATTTCGTGTTATCCCAGAGGTTTCTTAAATGCTGCGGTTCGTCCTGTACCATCCGCAAAGCCTCCATGGTCGCCGCAGTTACGCACGGTGGATGGGCAGTGGTAAATATGAAGCTGCGGGCTGTGTTAATGAGATATTCCCTCAACTCCTGCCTTCCTGCAATATAGCCGCCCAGGCTTCCGAACGCCTTGCTCAGCGTGCCCATATCGATATCCACCCTGCCCTCAAGCCCGAAATGGTCAATTATGCCCCTGCCGTCTTTACCAAGTACCCCGTCGCCGTGGGCATCGTCCACCATTACCATCGCATCATATTCCTCTGCCAGTTCCACTATCCGGTCAAGGGGCGCTATGTCCCCGTCCATGCTGAACACGCCGTCGGTGATTATGAGCCTGCGCCTTGCGTCTTTTGTTTCCTGCAGGGCTTTCTTCAAGCCCTCCGTATTGAGGTGCGGATATACCATCCGCCTTGATTTTGTCAGCCTTACGCCGTCGATGATGCTGCCGTGGTTGAGTTCATCGCTGATGATGGCATCCTCCTCTCCCATCAACGCCTGTATCGTACCCCGATTAGCTGCAATGCCTGCCACGAACACAAGTGCGGCTTCGGTGCGTTTGTATTCAGCCAGCATCTCCTCAAGTTTAATATGTATCTCCATGGTGCCTGCGATCTGGCGCACAGCCCCTGCGCCGTATCCCCAGCAGTCGATTGCTTCTTTTGCTGCGGCACGCAGTCTCGGATGGTTCGCGAAGCCGAGGTAGTTGTTGCTGCACATCATGATGACTTCTTTTCCGTTCAGTACCACCCTGTTCTTCTGCTCGGTGCTGAGAACAGGAAGCTCGATGAACAGGTTTTTGTCTTTAAGGTCTTGGATCATTTCTTTTAAAAAATCCGTTCTATTGTTCACGTAATTCCCCCATGATACCTCAGGGATTTCCAAGTAAATAAATATCTCCCAACTTTTTGTAAAATCTAACAGAAACCGCATGATGCGGGCATATCATCTTTCAATTTTGTAACTAATTTTATGTCACTGATTGTTTTAAGAAATGCCAGGTATTTCGAGGTAGGTATTTCAAATTCAATGAATTGCTTCTATATCACAGTATTATCGCAAAATAACCCAATGGCAAACCTTTATTAGTGACAAAATATAAGTTACATATTGGTGATATCC
>NZ_FZMP01000007.1 GCF_900196725.1 Candidatus Methanoperedens nitratireducens
TCAAAGGTACGGTTATCTATTCGCAAGAAAAAGACCAGACTTTGCGGCAGGTTGAAAACCCAAGGGCGCAATTGGTCTTCTCTGCTCTTACCATAGAATAAAAAGGCAATTTAACAATTATTAGTTTTTCATTGTTGTCTATGAATGCCTTTCATAGCCGACTTTGCGGTGAGCGCATATGGTTTACCTGATATTCCATCGAACATTAACATTAAGTTAACACTATCCAAAAAACAATTTCAATAAGGAGAGAAAGAGATATGAATAATGCAAATGTAGTATGATGAGCTACTTTACAGAGATACGCTTAACTGTGGTGTCGGTTAATGATCAAAGAAGGGGTACTTTTTGACCAGTTGCCTGATAACAGGGCAAAATGCAATGTATGCGAGCACAGGTGCTGGATAGCGGAAGGGAAACTCGGATTCTGCGGCACCCGGAAGAATATCGGCGGGAAAGTTCACTCGCTTATCTATAATACCGTATCAAGCGAGGCTGTAGACCCTATCGAGAAAAAGCCCCTGTACCATTTCCTCCCCGACACGCTCTCATATTCCCTGGGCAGCATAGGATGCAACTTCAGGTGCGAGCATTGCCAGAACTGGAATATCTCGCAGGTCACGCTGGAAGAGGCGCGCACAAGAGAGATAACCCCGGATGAGACGGTAAGACGCGCAAAAGCGGCAGGGTGCAAATCGATCTCATGGACGTACAACGAGCCCGCGATATGGCATGAATATACGTATGACAGCGCCGTTCTTGCGAAAAAAGCCGGGCTGAAGACCGTTTACGTGACGAACGGCTACATCACGCCCGAAGCCCTGCGGCGCATGGCGCCCTATCTTGATGCCTACCGCGTGGACATCAAATCGTTCTCAGAGAGCTTCTACAGAAAAGTATGCAGCGCGAGGCTTGCGCCGGTCCTTGCGTCCACGAAACTGGCAAAGGAACTGGGCATGCACGTTGAAGTTATAACCCTGATCATACCCGGCAGGAACGATTCAAGAGAGGAGATAACCCAGCTGGTGAAATGGGTGTATGATAACCTCGGTGCTGATACGCCTCTGCACTTCACGCGTTTCCATCCCATGTACATGATGACGGATGCGCTCCCGACGCCTGTGGAGACGCTTGAGATGGCGCATGATATAGCGGTGAAAAAGGGGATGAGGTTCGTTTATACAGGGAATGTTCCGGGGCACAAGTATGAGAACACGTACTGTCCAGAGTGCGGGGCTTTGCTGGTTGATAGGACGGGGTTCATGGTCAGCGAGTATAATATTAAGGATGGGAAATGCCCGAGGTGCGGGGAAGAGATAGCGATGGTGAGATAGAATAGGTGAAGTAATATGCATCGTTTCCTTGTTGTAATTGAAAAAGCAAATAATAACTACTCGGCATATTCGCCGGATTTACCAGGATGTGTGGCTACAGGCGCCACCCGCGAAGAAGCTGAAAAGAATATGTATGAAGCCATTGAAATGCATATACATGGACTATTGGAAGATAAATTGCCTATTCCAGAATCAAAATCATTTGCAGAGTATGTAGCTGTTGCTGAAAAATCAAATATGGAACAGACAGCTTAATAACAACTTTGCAAAGTCACTTAAGCCGTCGTATCGCTCCATGTACATGATGATGGGCGCCCTCCCGACGCCGCCTGCGGAGCTGCGGAGGCATTCGAGATGGCACATGATATCTCGCGGCGAGAGTTATTTCTATCTCTTCCATTTATTTCATGTTATTTCCTGTGCTTTGTCGAGTAACCACAACATTAATCCTTCCTCAACAGCCTTTGCTAAATTGCCCTTTTTACCGCCCATGTGAGCTATTTTAATTCTTACTTGTTTCTCCAAATTATCATCAATTTTGACAGTTATTCTTGCCATGTGCTTAAAATACAGTCATAATCATATATATGCTTTGTGGTATAAGTGAGTAATAGTATAAGTGAATAATAACATAAGCAAATAATGGTATAAGCGGATAAGCATAAAGTATATATGGGAAGCAAGCATAGTATAAACTAAGGATAAGGATAGAAAAAATGAGTGTACCAGCAGCGATTCTTAAAAAAAATCCTGCAGGCGGGCTTATCCCTGTGGATAGGAATGAACAATACGTTAAAAGATACAATCATTAAAAAGGATAGGTATAATAAGCGTGTGATGGACAGAATCTGGCTGTAGGTAGTTGCCGATTATCTCGGCACCGGGTCCGATTCCCGGGTGGCTCGCGGCCACAGCTTTTTTCTCCCACCACAATCCCCACCAACATGTGGCCTAAAAACGACAAGATAAGGACGAAGGTTTGCCTCCCGAATCCCTTCGTCCTTCCCTCTTCTAGAAAAATAAGGCTCCCGGTAACAAGCGCGTAGTTTGCGACAGAATATAAGCCTATCGAAATAATGCAAGGAACCAATAGGACTGCTCAGAAGCCGTTTTCTCTATCAACTGCGAAGGGAAAGCAGCGTATAAGCAAGAACTGAATAAAAAACGATTTGCCCACAATTTATTATAATATTACCCATACACCGGCAATCGTTGCGCCTGTTCCAAGTACGAGCACTGGATTCAGCTTCTCTTTTAAAGTAACGAGCGCCATCATGCTTGAAAGGAATGGTGTAATCGCCGCAAGACTTGTGGCTTTGGCAGCGCCGATCAATGTAAGGCTCACAAAGAAAAAGTAGCTCCCAAAACCCATGCCTGCGATCCCGCCAAGCCCTAGCAATATGTACGCCTCTTTCTTGAATTTAAAAATCGCTCCGGGGCTTTCGCTTATGGAATAAACAAAATATAACAATGCGAGCGGTATCGGCATGCTTATAAGGGCTGATTGTAAGGGATCTACATCCTTTAAGCCGGTCTTTGTTGCGACGATGGAAAAAGCATATAGAAATGCGGCAAGCACAGCTAACGAAACGCCGAGCCTGACATTTTTCTCACCTCTTGAATTGTGTTCCCTGCTCAATATCCATACCCCGATGACTATCAACACTGTGCCTGCAATCACTTCGGGACGGATTTTCTCATCCAGCAGCACGGCACTTAACAGTATTGTGAGGAGAGGAAAAGTAAAAAGGATGGGAATGAATCTTGAGACTGATATGTTCTCAAGCCCTTTCATATAAGCCGCACCCCCGAGAATGAGCCTGAGCAGTCCGCCAAGGTTCAGGAACGCAAACCCGGCAAGTGTGAAATCAAAATGCCCGCCCCGGAGTAGGATGTATAATATAAGGAGGAAAAGCATGGCAAAAAACGTGCGTATCAACACTGCAGGTATTGCCCCAGCCCCGATACCTTTTTTATAGAAAACGGCTGCCACCGACCAGCAAATTGCAGCGGCTAATGCGTAGAGTTCACCGGCTATCACATTGCTTAAAGGGATTGAGGTGATATTATTATTTATCGGAAGACGAACCGTTTTATTACATTATTCCTATTTACAGTACGGACGGATTATTTCTAACTCTATTAAAAATTATACATGTCTGTGTTATAATTGGCTCTACCACTAAAAGTTACGAAATCAAAGGAGTTCCCTCACTTCTAAAACATTAGTGTTAATGTTCATCCATTATATCGGTAGAGGCCCCTGTCTTCAGGCTTGATACCCTGCCAGAAAGAATCGCTGAGGTTCTAAAAAGACAATATGTCCTTTGTTTGACTCAAATCCTTATATACCGCGCCGCCTTCCCCAGCTCCTCCTCTATCCTCAGCAGTTGATTATACTTCGCGTTCCTCTCACTCCTTGCAGGCGCGCCCGTCTTTATTAACTCGGCGCCGATAGCTACAGAAATATCCGCAATGGTCGTATCCTCGGTCTCGGCAGACCTGTGGCTTACGATGACCTTGTACTTATTTTTCTGTGCGAGCCTTGCCGCATCAAAAGCCTCGGATAACGTGCCGATCTGGTTGACCTTCAGCAGCAGCGCATTCGCAGCATTCATTTTTATGCCCTGCTCAAGCCGCTTCACATTAGTTACGAAAAGGTCGTCGCCCACGATAATGGTGCCCTTGATTTTCCCTGTCAGGGCTGCAAAATCATCGAACGCCTCTTCCTCGAAAGGGTCCTCGATAGAAAGAATAGGATAGGTCTTAACAATGTCGGCATAAAAATCTACAAGGTCATCCCCTGAGAACGTCTTTCCATCTATGGTGTACGTACCGTTATTGCAGAACTCAGAGGCGGCGGAATCCAGACCTATGGTGATCTCCCCCTCATACCCGGCTTCTTCAATAGCACCGGTGAGAGCATCAAGCGCATCTTTCGTGTTGGCAAGAGGCGGGGCATAGCCGCCTTCGTATCCAACGTTCACGGCGGAGTTGCCGTATTTTTTCACAAGTAATTTGCCCAGGGTATGATACGTCTCAGCGCCCATGCGCAGCGCCTCGGAGAACGTCTTCGCGCCCCTGGGCTGTATCATGAATTCCTGTATCGCAAGCTCGTTGCCTGCGTGTTTTCCCCCGTTTATGACGTTCATGGTCGGGACCGGCAGGGTGAACGCGTTAGTGCCACCAAGATAGCGGTAAAGGGACAATCCAAGCGAATCCGCAGCTGCATGAGCCGCAGCCATAGAGACGCCCAGGATGGCATTTGCACCGAGCCTTGACTTGTTCGGGGTGTTGTCAAGCTCAATCATCATTTCATCAATCTCACGCTGGTCGCGCACATCCGTGCCGATGAGCGCATCCTTTATTTCTGTGTTTACATTAATTACAGCTTTAGCAACACCCTTGCCCAGGTACCGTTTATCCTTATCCCTTAGCTCAAGCGCCTCGTTCGTGCCTGTGGATGCGCCCGACGGGACGCTGGCGCGACCAAACCCGGCTGCTGTATGAATATCGACTTCTACGGTCGGATTTCCTCTTGAATCCAGTATTTCACGCGCGTGAATGCTCTCGATTGCGAACAATTTCTCACCTTTTATTATTAACTGAAGCGATAATGAATGGATTGCTTTATACTTAATGTTAATTATAATTCTGTTAACTGAGAAAAGGTTAATTGAGATAATAGCATCTGTAAATAATAGCGGTGCAGTTATGGGATTACTTGATACCGGCTCGGATAGAATGGTTAATCAGCTTAAAACCCTGCCTCTTCACTCAAAACTCATATTATGTGCATGCATTAACTTACTCGACAGGGATGAAAAGAGTACAGAGGTAACAGTAGAGGATGTTTTTAAAAAGTATAAAAAACTAGCTACCGGATTGAATATAAGCTGGATATCCCAGGGCAAAGTTAGCGAACATATCAAAGAGCTTGAGATGCTCAGGTTTTTGAAATGTACGTATCCCCGTAAAGGCCAGGGACGGCAAATAAAGTCTATTCAGATTTTTGAGCCTGCTGAAGTATCCAGATATACCGAGATATTAAAGGAAGATTTAAGCAGGCATGGAAGATAATTTCGGGTGTCTATTAACAAATCCCTTAAAGTCTTAAATACAAGTATTTACATTATTCATTCAATGAAAAACTCCGAGATACTTACCTGCCTCCAGTGCGGCACATGCCATGCAAGCTGCCCTGCTGGCAGGTACACAAGCCTGAACGTAAGGAAAATAGTCAGGGACTCTGTAAGAAAAGACATATCATATGAACCCGAACTGTGGATGTGCGCTACCTGCTACAACTGCCAGGAGCGCTGTCCCCGCGGCATCAAGGTGACGGATGCGATACTCACACTCAGGAGCGAAGCCGTGAAAAAAGGGGAGATACTCCCTGCCCACAGGAAGGTGTGCAAATTCCTGATCGAGACAGGACACTCTATCCCTATTGATGGTAAACACCGGCTGCTGCGAAAGAGACTGGGGCTTGGAAACCCGGAAGCAGCGCATAAAAAAGCCCTTAAGGAGGTAAGGACGCTCCTTGCCTCGACAAAGTTCGATGAGATGATAATAGCATGAGGGAACTATCTCTTTTTACGGGATGCCTCATCCCAAACCGCTATCCTGGTATTGAAAAAGCTACGAGGCTGGTTCTTGACAGGCTGGAAGTTAAGTGGAGCGAACTTAAGGAGGCGGCATGCTGTCCTGCGCCGGGGATTTACCGTTCCTTTGATAAGATAACCTGGCTTACGCTTGCCTCAAGGAACCTTGTGCTCGCAGAAGAGAAGGATACCGATATACTGACCATATGCAACGGGTGTTTCAGTTCTTTGACAGATGCCAATAACATCCTGAAAAGCGATGCAGCGCTGAGGAACGAAGCGAACTCGCACCTTAAAAAGATCAGAAAAGAATACCGGGGCACGATAGAGGTAAGGCACATTATCGAGTTCCTCTATAAAGATATAGGCGCAGAGAAGCTGGATAAGCTCATAGAAAAGCCGCTTGAGCTCAGGACTGCCGTGCATTACGGGTGCCACCTCCTTAAGCCCACAAAGGAGAGGAAGCTGGGGGGGGCTGAATGCCCTGTGTTCTTTGACGAGCTTGTGGAAGCTACGGGTGCTGCGAGCGTTCCTTATGAAGGGAAGGCAAGCTGCTGCGGCGCTGGAGGAGGCATCAGGTCTGCTATGCTTGAGACCTCGCTGAAGATGACCGAATATAAGCTTGAGAGGATGCAAAAGGCTGGCGTTGATTGCATAGTGGACGCGTGCCCTTTCTGCCATTTGCAGTACGACTGGGGGCAGGTCGAACTGGCAAAAGAAGGGAAGGCATACAATATCCCGGTCGTTCATTACAGCCAGTTGCTCGGGATTGCTCTCGGCTACGAGCCCGAAGAGGTTGGGCTGAATTTGAACGAAATAATAAACCCGGGTTTTGAAGAGAAAATAGCCCTGATCCAGAAAGGAAAGCCGCGGTAAAATATAAAATAACTTGTTCTATTGAAAAAGATAGGTGGTGGTAGTGAGCAGGTGGGGATTATGGTGGTATGAGGTGGTATTAAAAAAGTTTATATTTCTGCCCACTACAGTTCGTATATACGCGAACGAAGTATTTATAGTTTACGCATTGCGAGAACCAACAAACAATTAAAAATCATGATAATCGCTAGCTGCGGCAGCTTCTGCGCCCCCGATAAAAACCGAAAACTATTTAAATATCCTGTTCGTTATCAACCGAACTGGATAAGCGGGTTTCTTTTTTACAGATACCACCCACCCCTAACCCTCCACTTTACCCGCTTATCTTATTTCTCATTAACAAGACCGAGAATCCACACAGAGAGCGGTACGCAATACTGGGGAACGCATTCAAGGGTGCAGCCCGTGCATGGGGAAAACATATCACCGACCAGTAATAAATTGAAATCCTTGACTGGTTCTTCTTTTTTCTCGACATACGTAATACGGTACGTCCGCGAACCCTTATCCGTCTCCTGCTGCCTGGTGATCACCCCTTCTTTCTCGAACTTATCGATTATCCTGGAACACTTGCGGCGGTCTATCTCAGCCTTCTTCCAGAGTTCGTTCTGCAAAATGCCATTCTTTCTGGACTTTATCAATTTCAGAATCTTATCTTCTGCTTCCATTCTATTCCCCGACAGGGCACAACAGGATTATATTATTGCCTCTTAATACGACCGAACCGAGAGAACGGGACTTTACCCCGTTTGCGATCTCAAAAGTATCTACAAGATGCAGGTTCAAATTATCATCAACGCTCTCAAGCCTGCCCTCAAGAGTATTTTTATCACCTTTCATCTCAACCTGGATACGTGAGCCTATTAATGTCTGGACTTTCTTATTGGGGAACAATGTAAAGACCTCCTGTCCTTCTTATGCCGTTTAGTACTTCAATTTTTGCATAGATTTCGCCACAATGCCGGAAATACCCTGCGGATTATCAAGCACCGTTATCCCCTCAAGCTCTCTTAGTATCCTGACGTTCTTTGCATCCGCGTCGCGTACTTTGAGCCTGGCGAGCCCGCCTCTTATCGCACCGTAGCTGCAAAGCCTGACGCAGAGCCCGCATCCGATGCACTTCAGAAGATCAATCTGGTCTGTAATAGCCCGGTTCGGGCAGTTTTCCGCAGGAGGGCAGATTTCGCATCTCATACAGATCTCGCGGTCGATAAAGAACGGCATTTTCGATTCAATAGTGCCGGCTATGTCTACCGGGACGATAAAAACAGGCACTCCCCCTTTTACTGCCTGGGCAACTGCGTTCGTTACAATGGTATCTGCTATCCCGTAAGCGATCTTGGCTGTAGTATTGGACGTGGCGGGTGAGATTATAAGAGCGTCGTACTTTTGCAGGAGGAACCTGCCCGCTTTCGGTATGCTTGCTCCCTGCTCGCGCTCAAAGAAACACTCTTCAAGATAGCTGCCGGGGGAAATCCTGCAAAGCTCATCTGCCAGCCCGTACATCCGGAGCACTTCTTCTCCTGCCCTGGATACAAAAGCTGTTACCTTTAGATTCGCTGCCGTTTCTTTAAGCTTTTTAAAAATCTCAAAACTTTCGCACAGGAAATGACCGGCACCTGTGATGCCCCATGCAATCTTCATATTATGTTTTATGCCAGAAATTTATGTATTTTAGCCAATTAAAAGCCTTTATGCGTAGTACCCGCCTAACCCATATAAACTTTAGCTTTTGTCAGGAGCCCTGTTTCAGAGTATCCTTATAGCAACTTCGCAAAGATTATCCCCGTGGGATAATAACTTCTTAATCTCCAGTTCCGCCCTGTTGCCGAATGCGTAATTCAGCGCCCCCTTGAATGCTTCCCTTGAAGTATGGCAAACATATTTGTCAAACCTGTTCCCTTCAGTAGCGATATTGCACTTCCTTACGGTGTACAGCAGGTTTTTCCCCTCTAATTTCCATTCGCTCTCTATATGCAGTTTGGAATTGATTATCTCAAAAGCGTTTTTGAAAGTATCCAGGTCCCAGCCTTTAATACCGTTCTCCTTCTCATATTCCTGCATCAGGGCTCTGCCTATCTTCCTGCCAAGGGCGGTCAGTGACAGGGATATATTAGGGATGTCCTTTAACCCCCTGAGGAAGGTCATGAACATCAATAACTCCTGATCCATTCTATTATCGCTTGTTTTCAAAGTATCTACGATCTCATTGACTTTTATACCCACGTCAGGCCTGTGGGTCAGCATGATCATATTGCAAGTCGACTTTGCATCGAATAAATGCCCGTTAGCTTCTAAAAGCGTGATAAGTATTTTTTTTATTTTTCGATTGCCTCCTTATTCCGATAATTATGGAATACTATTATTTTGTCATTTTCAATTTCAACCCTGTCAACTACCCTGGCAGCTTCATAAACTTCTTTTATAAGGAGGAGCATCTCTTTAAGTGGTATCTCCTGTATGGGTCTTTTTGCCAGGGTTTCTATCGTTATCTCCCCGAGGGGGATATTGTCTGCGAGCAAATCCTCAAAGTAATTCCTGTGGACAGTGACCATACTGTAATTACTTAAAAGATGCCTGTTGACTATTGATTTCCAGAAAGCCGGGCGGCTTTTAATGGTTTTAGTTACTTCATCCATCCCCCCGAAGAAAGTAACCAGGCTGTCAAGCGCCTCTTTTTTACCTGATCTTTCCAGTTCGACTTTCATACAATCGCTGAAACTGGTAACCGACTTTATTTCAAGTGGTTCATTGTTAAGTGAGTTTTTCACAATGTACTGGGATAGCATGCAGGCTGCGAACTTTATTTTTTGAGAAATGCCTTTTATTTCCACCAGTATATTGGAAGGTAATGTATCATTATCGCTTTTTATCACGATGTCGATATCCCACTCAAGCTCACCGAACCTTTGATTAGTGTAGTTCTCAAGTTTTCTCATCGAGTTCATCAGTGCGGGGTCTATCATTTCATCCAGGATGTCATCCGGGACAAGCACTTCATCTATCTCATTCAGTATCCATCTGAACAAAGGAGCATCCATCGCACACGAATTTCCAGGGAAAGCCGATTTTCCCGCACGGTCTATAATATCCCTTACCGCTGCGCTGAAATTGCCATTGTGCCTTACGATATACGGTTCCATCTTGCTGATACATTCATTATCAAGCGAGATATGTCTTGTAACAATCATGATTTATAGTCCTAATATGCACTATTCAGAAGTACATACATGCCTCTTTTTACCCTTTTTGCGTTTTCCCCATTTTATATAAAAATATAGATTTTATTTGTTTGTTGCTCTGAGGGGATCTGTTTTTATGGGAGGTAACTTAATGCGGCAAACAAAGCCTTTTTTTCCTACCGTATGTATAAGGTTTAATCTCCTAACGTATATATTTTGCGATATCTTTTTGAATCGAGCTGTATTATTTTTTAATATCCTTTAAATAAGCCGGTTTGTTACTTTTTACCGGACCAGCCAGGCAATATTTCAGGATTCACAAAACACATAATATATATAGCTGTTATAATACAGTAAAATGTGGGATTAGATGATTAACAAAAAACTGAAACTGGCAATGGTATTGGGCTTTATATTTGCTGGTATCTTAATATACCTGTCAGCACAAGCCGCCTTCCTGGCGCTTGTCCTTGGACTGCTCTTTATTCCTCCCATGCTGGTTTTGGTATTACTATCCATAGAAGGTGCCCCGATAATCGTAAAAGGACTGCAAGGTCTCCTGGCATCAGGAAAACAATTCCTTGTAATCTCTATGTCACGTGAATCTATCACCTTGGAGCCGCAGTTCAAGTAGAGTATTGATTTTTTGTTAAATTCCAGAATCTATTTAATAGTAGAGTATATTAACTGATTAGAACAGATGAAATCTCTTGCAATAATCAGGGCAACCGATATCCTGAAGCTCAAGTCGACACTGATGGAAATGAACAGGATAGGATTAGAATTTGACGGGCAGCCAAAGGAGATCAATCCTGTCTCTTTAGAAAAAACATTGTCCAATGTGCCTGGAGCATCTTATAAAAACTTTGAGGTCTGCGCTTTAGTCCCCCTTGTCCAGGACTCCGAATCTTCCCTGAGCAAAGTAAAAAGTATTCCTCTTTACTCTGAAGTACTCATTCTTGACAACTCACATGAGCTTTTCAAGAACTTTTCCCGGCTGGTAGCCGTCCTGCCAGACCTTGTTCTTCCGAATTTACATTATAAGGATACGATTAAACAACCTATCGAACCAGAAACAGGGCCTTCTGAAGTATATCTTGGTGTATTCGTTAACAGAAAAGTCCGGTTGCAGACAGGCTCAGGAGCGATGTACACCGGTATTCTCAGGCACGCAGATTCAATAGGTGTTTTTTTTGAGCCTTCGGATGGCTCAGCCCCTCTTTTCATCACATGGCATGATATTAAAAAGATAATAATTCCCAGGGACGAAAAATAATAAGCCATTCACGCATTTGTTATTACAATGCAGTAAAGGTTTGACTCCGCAGCAGGCGGCTCTTCTGTTGTGCCCGTTGATATCCGTTCATCAGGGTAGGCGAGCCGCTCGCATATCGAGAGCTTACTGAATATACTCCGTGATTTGAGTAGCTGCGCGATCTCATGTACTCCAAAAGATGAATCCGGCAGAAGGAAAACATTTTTCCCGTTTCTTAGTTCCATAATAAGCCGGTTTTTGACTTTCTCTATATCCCTCGAATGGGCTGTGATCACAGAAAGCGAATCAACATCCAGGCGCAGCCGGCAGCAGGCAAGCTGCAGAGACGATACTCCCGGGATTATCTCATCCCCATTTTTGCATATTTCCCAAGCCCTGAGAGCATCGGGTCGCCTGTCGCAAGCACCACTGCATCTTGAGGCAGCGAGCTTAACGAATAATCTGTGATCTCATGCGCTTCGCATTTTATATGTTCTTTTGCGAGTTCTATCGCCCTTCTTGAGCCGAATATCAACGTCGCGTTCCCGATGGCAGATATCGCTTCCTGCGTCAGGAGGTCCGGGCCTGCGCCCACGCCGACTATCTTCACGCTTTCTCACCGCTGTCCCGGAGTACTGTACCATCCCTATTTAAAAGCACTACTCTTTTTCCTGATAGCTTTACCGCTCTTTCAAGAGCCATATCTATAAGAGGGTTTTTCATGTCGGCTTCTATCATTTCCTGTACCGTTAAATAACCGCTGTCTTTCAGGATACCAGGGAACGCCCATTTCAGTATCAACCCGGGAAGACCGCAGAGGATCACTTCACCTTTTGCGGCTTTTAATCCCCTTGAGATATCGCTCCCTATAAGCACAACTTCGTAACCGGGAAAAAGCATGTGGGAGAACCGCATACCGAGTCGCCCGGTAGTAAGAATGAGCTTATCAGCGCTCCTTATGAGTTCTTCTTTCATCTCACCAAGATGCTCGTTCCAGGGTTCTACGAATCCCGTGGTGCCGAGAATGGATATCCCCCCGGTTATTCCGAGCTTCCCGTTAAGGGTTTTTTTTGCTATTTCCTCGCCTTCCGGGACTGAGATAATAACGTATGCTCCTTTCAGTCCTGTTTCAGATAGCGCCTCTTTTACCGCTTCTTCTATCTGGCGCATGGGAGATGGGTTGATTGCCGGTATGCCTTTTTTTGAGCCGATGCCCATGCCTGCTTTTATTAAGATGCTATCGTGTTCCCTGGCTTCTGCTATGATTTTTATACCCCCTGTTACATCAAAGGCATGGTCGCCCGGGTCTTTTGTTGCAGACGCTTTCCCGTTCTTTGCAAGGACAGGGAGGATGGCGCGAATGCCGGCTGGCGTGGGAACAGAGACCGCAGAGACCTCCTTTTTTAATGATAAAACAGATGCTTTTACAGCAGCGGTTGCCGTCGTCCCTGTGGTATAGCCCCGCCTCAGCAGCGAACCGTCCGAAAGAAGGACAAAGCGACCGCCGGAGATACAGGTCTTGAGTTCTTTTATGGACATTCTTGCGCGTTTTACCCATTCTTCGGGTATCTGGAAGTTGTTAACAGGATCTATCATCTTGTTCCGTTACCTCTATTTTTATTGTAATTATCTATTTTTAACCTATTTTTAATCTTTCCTTGAATCGACTTCTTTACCGGTTGCAGAGAAAACGGTATTTATTAGCGGTTTTTCACCACTGGATGCACTGTTTAGCGTGGGGGCTGCCGGGCAAGCTGCCCCGGTGAAAGGGGGTAATCATTTTTGGGTCAGATGCCGTTATGATTTTTCGGGTGTGATTAAGCACAGCCGATAGCGATTAACTTTATATATCTTCACATCATCCATTACATTATCATGACCGAAAAAGCGGCTGTTGCTTCTTCATTCGCCTCTTCTCCTCCTGGTACCACCGGTTCTTATCAGGTCATTAAAAGCAAATTAGCTGAAAAAATGGCAGGGGAGATCACACTTTCAGACAGACCCGGAGAAATATTAAAAAAATGGCGAACCAATTTTGATATCTCCCAATCTGATCTTGCTGCATTCCTGAGAGTTTCCCCTTCAGTGATAAGTGACTATGAGAGCGGCAGAAGAAAATGCCCCGGCATTTTTATCGTAAGTAAAATCGTGGAAGCCATCCTGGACATAGATATAAAGCGGGGAGGAGCGAAAATCCGTTCTTACGAAAGCATATTGCGGGAAGGTTTCAGTGAAGGCGCTATATATGATATCCATGAGTACTTCTCACCTATTTCCGTAATGGACTTTACAAAACTGGTGGGAGGAGAGATCGTTTATAAGCCAGGCAGCGAGCATATAAAACCACTGTACGGCTATACTATAGTCGATAGCTTAAAAGCCATTCTCCAGCTATCAGGCAATGAGTTCCTGAAGCTGTACGGATTGAGCTCCGAGAGAGCTATGATCTTCACAGGGGTTTCTACAGGCAAGTCGCCTCTTGTGGCAATCAGGGTGACAAATTTAAAACCTGCTTTAATTGTAATTCATGGGATTTCTGCATCGCATGTTGATAAAATAGCGGCTAAAATCGCAGAGATAGAACATGTGCCGCTCATTGCTACGGTCATGCCGATTACTGATCTTGTTCATGCGCTCCAGTCGTATGATATGAATACTAATATTTTCTTTAAAGTACCAAAATTGAAAACCAGGTTTGATAGATGAGTGTTATTTCTCCACCAAAAATAAAATTTACCTAAAAAATGTAGAAGGTGGAGCCGGGCGTGTTAGAATACCCGCCCGACATGCCACAACTTCATAGGTTTTCTACTCTTCGGAAAGTTCACTGTCAGTACTCAAAGGATCCGATATCGTAGCCTGCACCTTTAGGTCTGGAATTCCCGTCATAGTCTATGCCAGGAGCATCCGTGGATGTTCCCTTATCTATTGCCGGGGAACCGCTCTTGATATGGAAATCGAC
>NZ_FZMP01000142.1 GCF_900196725.1 Candidatus Methanoperedens nitratireducens
TTAGGCACGTACGAAAATCGGTGTTAAAGGATACAGTAATTTCAGGGAAAAGGCACAGAGCGCAAGAATAGCCGAGCAAGACTCTATAGGAGCAAATCCACTTACCGCAGTTGAAATATATAAAGAGGCTATAGCAGTTGGAACTGAGCTTATCAATAGCGTTGATGGCATTAAGCTCCAGGAATTAAACAGGTTCAGAAAAATAGTTTTCGTTAAGGAAACCGGTATCGCTTTTATTATAGGGTTTTTTTCCGGAGTGGCAACCGGTGCCTTTTTGAGTTATAATACTGCTAATACTGCTCTGGATTACTTAAAGAGCTTATTCAATAAATAAAAAATCCTGAATATACATTTCTTACTGGTTCGCTAGAGTTTAAGTTATGAGATCTTCAAAAGGAGATGAACATGTGGCATGACATCGCTAAATTTGGGAAGATGCTCGTGAATCACGGGCTTGTTGAATCGCATTTCGGGAATATCAGCATCCGCGCCGGGAGCAGGATGCTTATAACAAGAACTGGCTCGGCTCTTGATGAGATAGATGAAAACAGCGTTGTAGAAGTGGACATTGATAAACCATCAAGTATCGATGCGATCGCATCCTCTGAGAGCATTGTGCACAGGGCCATATACAAAAATACCCGGGCCCTTGCAGTGATCCATGCACATCCCGCTTTTGCTGTTATTGAGTCCTTGCTGGCGGCGGAAGATATGATAGCTCCGCTGGATATAGAAGGACAGCACTTCCTGAATGATATTCCTGTAATAAGAGGGGAGAGCGGTACGGATGAGCTTGCAAAAAACGCTGCAGAGGCGCTCAAAGACCACAGGGGCGTTATTGTTTTTAGCCACGGCACATTTGCTACCGGGATGAACCTTGAAGAAGCTTATGTCGTTACAACGCTGATAGAGCACAGCTGCAAATTGAGGTATTATTATGAGCTGGCTAAGAAACAGGCAGTCGTTTAGCCCGAAAAAAACGGATTTAGCTAAAAACTACCAAGGGTTTATATATTCACAAAACCTATTACTAGTTAATCAGTTGGCTAATTGAGTAACCGAGTCCGGGTTAATCCCGTCTGTGTGTGCTTCTTTTAGGTTGATTGATGAATTGAACAGAGGGAAAAGATTGTTTACAGAAGAAGATAAAAACGCTCCAGTCTCGGCAGGCGGGGTCCACGATGTCACAATCGAGGGCATTGCCAAAAAGGGGGATGGAATCGCGCGTATAGAGGGCTTTGTTATTTTTGTGCCCGGTACAAAGGTCGGAGACCAGGTCAAGATAAAAATTGAGCGGGTCATGCGGAAATTTGCGATTGCAACCCTTGATGGGACAAACCAATAATAAGGAGAAATATAAATGAGCGACGATAGAAGAGGTGGCTTCCGTGGAGGAAGTGGCGGTTTCAGAGGACCAAGAGAAATGCACAAGGCAACCTGCGCAGACTGCGGTCAGGAAACTGAAGTACCTTTCCAGCCATCCGGCGACAGACCGGTATA
>NZ_FZMP01000062.1 GCF_900196725.1 Candidatus Methanoperedens nitratireducens
TCGTACACTAAGCCATCAACGAAGTTCCCTGCAGTTCCTGGCGCAAGGCCCATGTACAGATAATCCTGGATGTTTACCTGTGCGCGCGGGATTGGCACACTCACAGGCTGCCTGGATACGCCATCAACGAATGCAATTGTCAGTGTTCCGAGTCCTCCTGAAATCGGGTTAAGAGGCAGCTTGAGCGGTACGCTCTGCTTGAACTCGTTGGACTGGTACTTTATGTAACCGATGATTCCGTCTGCTGCTGCTACCGTGGTTGGCACGGCAGCTCCGAACAGCTCAAGGATCCTGTTTCCGCCACTGAAATTGTACCTCGTGCCTGCAACATCAGCAGATGCTCCCGTGCCTGTAGAGGTTAGAGTTCCCATCTTGGCATGCCGCTGCGCATGCGGAGCCCTCATGTTGGATACTACAAGACCCACTCCGCCGGTTGGCGCGCTTGTGTTTGCCACAAGTGCGGTCAGGTATGCTGCTATCTGTTCCCCTCCGTTGAGAGGGCATCCAATAGCATATTTTTCAGTTTTCGGAGTAAACAGTGCGCCGCCTGATGCACCGAGCAATCCTGCGACAGGCGCTGTAAGGCACTGGAATGGCACTACCGGGACATCATCGCTCTCGATGTCGCACTGTGCAATAAGCGACTGAGCAGCTGTAACTGTGTCTATTGCGGCTTGCGGCAGTACTGCAAGAAGGCTCCTTGCCCACTGAGGCAGTATAACGTTTGCACCGCCCATTTTTGTTTTTGCTGTTCCTGTTCCCAGACTCGTGAAGCCTGAATGTTCAATAGCTATGATTTCTTCTGCCATTTTATCACCTCAAGCGTATGGATTTGTCCCCGTTTCCGTTCCTGTTCCTGGGATCAAGGCTGGCTGATTTTCCCGTTCAGCTCCTGTTATGGATATTACTTTTATCGCACCTGTATTCCCATTCCCATTCCCGCTTCCTCCCCTGTTTCCTACAGGCGGGTCAAGCACTGCCTTTGCACCCACTCCTATGCCGAGGCCGATCAGGATGTCTGCTGCAATGCCGCTGTACTTACCAAGGACGCGAGTTTCCTTGACCGCCCATCCTCCGACCAGAGGGGCTATGATCTCGCCTGCATTGCTCTGCAGCCTCTTCATTGCCTGGCTTGAATCGAAGTTCGAAAGGTCGTACTTGATTGCCTGGTATATGCTCTTCTCAGCGATCGCGCCTGAGGCAAACAGGTCAGCAGCTCTCTTTGAGTATGCTGCCAGGAATGTTACACCTGCAGCGCCAGGGATGGCGAACTTCTTGAGCTTGCTGAGTGTTCCCTTTTTGCCTGTATGCTTTGCAGTGACTTTTCTGCCTTTTGCATACCTGCGGCCGTATTTGCGAGGAGCTGGATCATAGGTCCTTGACCTGTGAGATGATCTGTGTTTGCGCTTCCCTCCTTTTCTCTTGCGGGGAGCTGGGTCGTATAAGAGTTCTTCAACCTCTTCAGGATCAAAGCCGTCCTCGATCAGGCGGCCCTCGATATCCTCAACGGTTTCCTGTACTCCGGTCTCATAGCCGGTATCAAAAT
>NZ_FZMP01000095.1 GCF_900196725.1 Candidatus Methanoperedens nitratireducens
AAAACTCAAAAACATAGTTACCAAAATCATCGAAATTCAGGTGTAATATAATGGCACTACCATATTCATCTTGGGGTGATGTTGACTAGGATGATGAGAAAGTTATAGCTACATGAATTACCAGGGATAAAGAATTAGAAACGGTACTGGCTCATGAACTTGCACATATTAAAAATAAAGGCGTGGAGCTACGCAAAAATAGAAGATTATACGAATTCCTATAAAGACCGAAGATTTCCGGCATCAGTACCCCATGAAGTTTTCTTCTTTGAATGGAGTTTATATACGCCGTATGTCTTCAGCAGATCGCCTTCAACTGAAAAAATGATCAAAAGATTAATTTTAATAGACTCCCATTTGACCGACAGGCATTCGTTCTTGCCCCTGTATTTGTACTGCTGCCGATAAAATTATATTATGTTCAGACCATTTGCTGCAAAAAGGTGAAGGTAATATAGCATATCGAAAAAAGGGAAAATATGATTAAAACAGTTTGCGTCTTCAGTTCATCGAGTTCAGCAGTAAATTCTGTATACCGTGATACAGCCGTAGACCTTGGAAAAAGGCTCGGTCAGGAAGGTTTTGATTTGACTTTCGGTGGAGCCGATGTGGGATTGATGGGAATTATTGCACGAACTGCGCAGAATCATGGAGCTAAAGTTACTGGCGTGGTTCCCAGGTCACTGGTAGAAAAAGGGATCGCCTATCAGGAAGCCGATGAGTTAATAGTATCAAATAATTTGCGTGACAGGAAAGAAATCATAGAGTCAAAATCTGATGCGTTTATAGCATTACCAGGCGGTTTTGGAACGATGGAAGAAATTATGGAGATAATCACTTTAAAGCAGCTCCAGCTTCATAATAAACCGGTTGTTTTCATAAATACTAACGGCTACTATGATAATCTGATAGCTCAGTTTGAAACCGGTTATCAGGAGAATTTTGCGAAAAAGGATTTTAAAGAACTATACTGTGTTTCAAAATCCGCTGAAGATGCGGTAGATTATATAAAACAATATACCCCGAAACAATTGCCAGGCAAGTGGTTTTGAAATGTTACATTACGATTTTGGAAACTCAAAACATGTTAATTTTTTGTAAATAAATGGCATTTGCCACAGCGGATACGATCCCTTGTTTTTCTCAAGCTCCCCGATTAGCTTCTTGCCAAGCCTGTCCGCATCTTCTATGGCATCATCCCAGCGTTGCATATGAGCCGCTATGCCCGTTAAGACTCTATCGCGCTCACCGAGAAGGGAGAAATTAATCCGATATTCCGCCGTCCCCGTTAAAAAAATTCTCTTTTTCAAGGGAACTGTTTTATTGAAGCGCCCACGGTGGGAAGCATAAGTCTCTTGAGATATTTATTCATTTTGTATCCTCCTTAGTTTTCCCTGCGTCCATAGTTTGAAGAAGTGCTGTTTTTATGTCCTCGACCTGCGGCACACCGTACGAGATAATCCTGCCGTTGATAAGAACCGCAGGGAGTGGCATCCTGCCGGATTGATTGAATTCAGTTATTATTTTTGTCATTACCTCTTTGGGAACGGCACCAAAGTAGGCAGCGCTGGCAGGAATTATCTTTATCTGTGCTTTTACATCTGCCTCGGAGAGTGCCTGCTCCACTACATTCTTAGCCTGCTCATCGAAGGGAGCCATTCCGGGGATGCAGCAGCTTCCGCTGATAATGATAATTCCTGGTTCGGAACCCTTTTTACGAAAACCGAGCTGCATGAAAACAGCCTCCTTTACTTGTTTTTATTAAGTTCTTCATTATTTTACTCATGGTATTTGATAAAACGCAGTCAAAAAGGATAGATTTTTACCCAAACATGTAGGGTTATATATATATATAAGCTTACTATACAAATAAGGTATTTATGAGGAAAATGACAGTGCGCGCTGCAGGCAATATCCTGCACTGCTGTATTTATTTTGCTGGCATGGTGGAACGACTTGAGGTCATTTCAATTTTCAATTTTACACCCGCCGCGCATACTGAGGTTTGCAATATTTCAGTCAGGGATGGAATTGGTATCGAAGGATTAAAAAGCGATTTTATCACTGATTTGGTTGTTTTAAGAAATGAAGGTAGAAATTATACTTGCCTGGTAAAAGGAAAGTTCTCGGATGAGATTTCCAGGTTCATTGGTCAATTTGATCTTAAACTGGAGTATCCTATAATTTTTGAAGGAGACACATGTCAATTCAGCATGGTAGGTTCATCTGATGAATTATTCGATATCATAACAGCAGCCAGGGAAAATGACTGGGGATTTGAAGTATTGTCCGTGCAAAAATACGACCCCCATATCAGCAGCGTGTTCAGCGCACTCACCGGAAAGCAAAAAGAAATACTTCTGCATGCGTACAATAACGGCTATTTCGATCATCCAAGGAAAATCAATGCTGGCGAGCTTGCCAGGAAAATTGGAATGCATAAGACGACTCTGCTTGAGCATTTGCATAAAGCAGAGAAGCGGCTTATCGGGCACATAATTGAACAGACTGGCTAATAATTTTAAAGGATGTAGATATGCCTCTCATATCCCTACTCCGCCCGCAGCGCCTCTACATGATTAAGCATTGCAGCCTTATTAGCAGGATAAAGCCCCTGCCACCGTGGTCGTGATCACCCCGAAAAGAAGTCCAATTGCCAGCGAAGTCCATGTGACCGCTATCGGTGCAGTAAGTACATTTCATAATTCGGACCTTGCCTCTCCCTGGCGGTACTTTTCGATCAGCAGAATCCCATATCGTACAGGAAGATTAACATGCCTGCCGTTCTCAGTATTATCGTCTGCCCGTAGCGCTCCTGCGGCTTCATTCCCCTTCCCTCATTAATTTATCAAGTTTCATTTACTCGTTTTTGAAATATTTTTTTATTTACTGGGAGAATCTTTTCATTTACTTTCCCATCTTCAACCCATATCACCTTTATCTTCACCAGAGTATCCCATGTCGCTATTTCTTGCTTGCTCATGCCAGTTGTGATAAATGTTACATTGCCTTTAAATCCTTTCCAGACATCATGCTTCAAGTCCCCCAGCAGTACAGTGCTTTCTTCAATTGTATTCAGCCTTGAAGTGATGTTGGGGTGAAGAATAACATCTACCTTGACGTCCTCAGCTATTCTGTCACCTGTATTTGTAATGCTTGCCGTCCAGGAAATTTTTTGAATATTGGTTTGGTTCTCATCTATGTATCCTATGGAATATCCGACATCTCCGGCTATTTTAGCTTCTTGAGCTTCTTTAGAAACGCATCCTGTTGTAACTGCGACCACAAATATCACCATCAGCGCAAATATTATTGTGAAGTTCCTCATTTCTATCCTCTATCTCCAATCATTTCTTTTAATAATAAGGAAATAGTAAAGCAACGCCCCGATAAATCCTATAAAAATTATGACCAGAACCCAGATTAACCTGGCATTGTTCCCACCGATTGCGAACTTCTCATCCGGTCTCTTCAGGCAGTCTATCAGCATCCAGAGCCAGAAAATTAATAATACAATCACAGCGAGAATTAAAATAATCCCCATTACACCAATACTAATACCTATCAATTTATCACCTTGTAGTCTATTAAATTACAACAGGTCTTATATATTTTCTGTGACAATTCTCGACAAATCTTAGCATGGAACAGCAGATAGCCGCTATTCAATCACTGCCTACTCTGAGACCTTTTCCAGTATTGTATTAATTTTATCAACTTTATTCTCTATAACCTGCATCCTCTGAATTATAAGTTCTATTTTTGTATTTATTTCTTCGTTGCTGACTGCCTGCTTTTTTGCCAAAGCATCAACTAGCTTGTTTGCGAACTTACTAATGCCGTCTATAATGATTGCGCCTGCTGTAACTAAAAGCACTATGTACAAAAGTGGCACAATCTCAATTCCAAGGTATGTGAAACCAGTTTCCAACTGGTTGCTAATAACGTTTTTGTTAAAGCATCATTAATATCTCATCAACATTCGCCGCACCACCATTTTTCCTCCTTCTGTGATAATCCAGGACAACAAGTAGTGCAATTACAAATAGGCATCCGAGGAGGAACAAGAGCCCGGGATGTGCAGTAATTGTATCGGCTAATCTCGTGAAAATGTCAGGCACCTCCTTGCTCAGTACACCGCTTTCTGGAAGTGAAACTGGTACCGCTTGGTCAGATGACGCTGTAGCATTGGCTTTCCATGCATATACTGATGTTGGCGCAGGAATGATTGGTGTTGATGTTGCGGCAGGTATGGATTGAACTTCTGCTGTAGGCGCCGGGGGAACCATTGGAGTAGCAACTGGAGTGGGAACTATTCCACCGAAGTCTCCGCCTTTTATAGTTTCATTAATCATCCTGACAGGCGTGGAAGTAATGGAAGGCATCGGCGGAACGGCTGGAGCCGGAACAGGCATTGAATCAACCGAATCGCTAGTTATCTGTATCATTTTTGTGCTCCTGCCAGCGCTTCTCATGAAAAATTCAACCAGGCTTGAAGCAAGCACAGCAGCCAATATTACGCCCATATACTTCTTGAGTACGTCAGCTACCGATTTTCTATCAGTCTTCTCAGGCACAACTACAATGAGCTTTCTCACAGGCGCGTAAATCTTAACCTTCCGCCCCTTCTCGCTGTACTTTATCCTATCAACTTTAACAAGTCCCACGCTCTCCAGATTCTCAAGGTTATAGGTAATCGTTGTAAGAGGCGCCTGTAAATGCACTGCAATATCCGAAGCAGATAGAGGTGTATCTGCAAGAAGCTCGATTATCTGCCTTGCAGTGTCGTTTGATATAACCTGCGTTATCTTCTTGGATTCTTCTCCCAGAGGCAGAATAAGGAGCTTTTCATCGCCCGGGTCTTTCTCATTTTCTGGCATTCTTATTATTAATAGGCAAGGATATTAAAAGAGCTTGCTATAGCTACGAATCGATTCGTAGTTTAAGAAAATGGTTTTGTATTCGTTCTCATGCATTTCAGAACTCTGAAAATATAGATAAACATAAATGTTGAAACAATAAGTAAAATTATCCCAACAATCAAATACTGTAGCTGTAGCGAAGAGATAATAGATATTTTATTCGGCAGAGGGGGAATTATTCTGCCCGGCATGGGAATAACATTTTCAAATGACCTATAAATGCTGACAATCCCTCCAAGGAATGCGATTATCGTGGATGTTAGCAATACTGTAAGCTTGATTTTCTCTTTAGAATCAAATAATTCTTTGGCACCATCTGTCAGTGCAATAAACAAATTCATTTCCGTTTTCCAGCTTTTTAACCAGCGATGCATCTAAGAGAGCAGAGATATTATAAAAAATAGTCTACTTACCAGTTTTCAGTTCACGAGATAATTCTGAAACCGTCTTGTTTCTGGTATTAAGTTTCTTAAGAATGTTTCTTCTTATATCTGATGAAAGTCCTTTTATGAGTTTATTGTCTTTAGTGCCAATAAGCAAATCCCTATCTTCCATCATTTAGCAAAAAATTTGCTTATTACTATTTAAGCCTGCCGAAAGTGTTCAAACCTTTCGAACGCTTTGGCTGCTTATATTGCCTTTTGAGTTATGTTCAAAAGAAGAAGGGTTTGGCCTCGTATGAAGCGTAACCAAACCCCAGTGCCCGAAGGCTTGGCAATGTTTGCTTTAAGGTTGTTTAAAACCAGCGGCGCGCTTGATGAAGGCAGCAAAGAATTAAAGGAAATATGATGGAGGAACAAAAAATATGAAGGGAAGTAAAGGGATGCAATTGGGCGCGATGCTTACGGCAGTACTGATAGTGAGTATGGCGTTTGTGCCTCTGGTGAGCGCACAGGGAGCAAGTAAGGATAAAGATAAAAAAATTTTAGATACAATTCAACTTCAACCTGAAGCAGGTAGTGAAGTTATACTTGATTCTTTTGAAGTTATCCTTGGTCTGACGGCTCAGTGACCGTGCAGAGCAATGATCAGAAACAAATAGGAACTTCTCCATTATACTTCCACTGGGAGGTAAACCTGTCGAAGAAAACTTATAAAACTACTAAGCTGCCAATATCTGACTTGGTTAAACGGATGCCCACTGATACCAAAATTGAAAATAATAAAGATGACTTAACCTCAGATGCATATACAGTGGCTGTGACGAGTGGAACCTATACAGCAACAGTGGGTGTTATTACTGATGACGCAGTAGGCGAAGACCTATCAGAAACAACTCATCAAATAAGCTGGACTGTCAATTCAGGCGGAACTGTGAGTTATAACTGGCGTAGCGTCAGCGCTTGGGCTGCCAATCCATCATCTTTCGATACGCATTGGTATGTGGACACATATGGATTTATCGGAAAATTCAGGGAAAAAATAATGGTGAATTCGACTATTGGTGGAGTGCTAACCATTCAGGAGAATATTCGTGGTTGCTTGATGGCGATGTTTATGCCTACTAACAGGAATAACGTTTATTTTTTATTTTGTTGAGGATATGAAATGCTTCGATCTTTGATATCTTATTGGCTTCACATACTATTTGCGGTTACATTTGGAATTTTATTTGCAATTACCAAAGAGAGAACCAAAATAAAGGGCAAAGAATCCCCTTTATTGGTTATCAGTTTGATTATTTTATCTTTTCTATAGGAATTTTTGGAAATTTGTCGATAGCAAATGAGCCGCTTAACTTAATTGTTCTCTCTTTTATGATATTTATTTTACTCGGAGCCTTGCTAATATTAGCCAAAGGAAAAGTTGTACACCAAAAATGGGTTTTTGATTCCGCTTCGCTTATATTAGTAAGCGATTTGTTAATTCTTTCTTTTCTAACTGGATTGTCTATTGGAGCTAGGCTTGCTTTTATTAATTTGATATTGACTTTGTTTTTATTAGTTAAAGCCCAATATTATAGGCTTATTTTTTACATTATTTTGGCGCTTAATCTATTCTTTTTAACATCTTATATTTATTATTCACTTGTCTTCTTACTATCACCAGATTTTTGACAGGTTGGTTGTAATATTCGCGTTACCATGCCACTGGCTCGGCTTCCTGTGACAGTCGCCGCATTTCCTTATGTTCTGACGGTTCATATCTTTCTGATAATGGCATCTCCAGCAATCATTGTTAGTTAGAGTATCTGGAGGTGTATTGTTGATATTCCTGTGGATGGATTCGTTAAATGCGTATATGTCAACCAATGTAGTCCTTGCCATCGGATTTGCACCAGTGTAATTGGTACCATGGCATTCGATGCAGGCATCCCCGCCGGTGGCGGTCACATTGTGTGGGTCGCCGTGACATGCAAGGCATTGGCTTTGAGTGTACTGGGTGAACGCCGGCTCGCTTATGGGATGGTTTACCGGTGCTGTGGTATGGCAGCTCTGGCATTGTTTGACTGTTATATCGTGTATTGAATTATGGCACATCCTGCACTGAATATCTTTAGTGCCATCATTGTTTGTATCAACGTGGGCAAAGCCGGGATTCCAGTTCGGGATTTCACTTTTTGTGTATGTTTTGCCTGTTGCGCTTGGGCTATGGCAGGTGCTGCATTCCGGTACTTTCGGGAGATTCTTTTGCTGTATGGGGTAAGTAGAGTTTATAACATAGTTTATCGGCGGCTGGAGCGTTCCTATCCATGAATCCGACAGGTTATAACCGTATACATCAAGAACCCATTCTCCTGCCATCGGTGTATTATTTGTGTAGTATTCCGGTTTATTAGTGAAGGTCGAGCCGCTGTAATAAGGATAAGCACCATTATCCGGTGTAACGAGGGTTGACCTGTTTCGCGGGTTGAAATTGGGCGGGTATAGATAAAAACCTATATTTGTTAGCCCACCCCAGTCAAGAGTAATCCTGAGTGGTCCTGCCTGACTCACGTTTATTACATAATAATCCTGGAACTGCTGTATGCTTGCAAAGCTTGGATCATAATTATTGACAGTATTTCTGATAGTGTAATTATCCTCTCTGTATCCTCCCGCAAGAGCTGATAATAGCAGATCGTTGTGGCAATCAATGCAGGAGAGATTTGTATGAATACCGCCATTAAGCTGTGTTGTATTATGGTTATACTGCGGCAAGGGGGCATTGTTGATGCCGCCTTGAACGAATGTTACGCCGTTGAAAGTCTGTGGATTCAGGCTTTTGTTGGTGTGGCAATCGGTGCATTCAATATTTCTATGGGCTGTATTCTGGTGCGGGTTTCCAGCATCTGTACCGTCATGTACCAGTTGATTTATGCCGTGGCAAAGGTAGCAGCCTGAATCCAGATCTACCGATGATATTCCATGCTGGTTCCCGCTTCCGTGGCAGTCTTCACACCCCCACGGTGTTACTTCAAAGGTTACTTTTGATGTTGTTGTTTTGCCGCCTGCATTGGCTGTAACTTCGGCTGTGTAGCTTCCGGGGAAGTACCCTGCCAGTGTATCGGTTACACCGTATAACGAAACATGGCAGCCGTCGCACCCGCCCATACCACTGTATGTCGTACCACCGTAGAAATTGAAGCTTCCACTATATAATCCGCTGTGGTTTATATCTTCCATGAGCTGAACCTGAGTGGTATGATTTGTGTAATTTACACCATCATATTTCCAGTAAGTTACATTTGCTGTAACCTGTGCACCTATTATCGGGCTGCTATTGTTACCGCTATCAAGAAGAAGAGCGTATACGCCGTTCCTTTGGGTTATTTTTTCAGGAGGAGTTATGAACCCGCTTGGGGGTGCTTCATCAAAAAATGTCCAGCCCCAGCTTTTATCTATAGTATAGTTATAAGTATTTGGCCCATATATCCCCTGCTGATACCAGTTTTGTCCCAAACTTGTTATGAGTGTGATGTTTCCGGATACCGCGGCTGTTGCAAGCGATTGTATGCCGGATTGGGGAATTGAGAGAGGATTTATGGTATTTGCTTGAGTGGTTTTTTGATTACTATCGGGGAGCTTACCCGGTTGAGCATGTTTGTTAATATGGCAGCTGCTGCAATCCACGTTTTTTGGATTTTTATCCAGGTTATCATGAACATTGGTATTCGGAGTTGCATAGCTTGAGCCTGTGGTTGTAAGAAGAAACAATATAGACAGAGAAAAAATACAAAACACTAATTTTATATGACCTTTAAAATTACATGTTATTCCAGTGCATGCTATTTTGTTCATTATTCCTGCCTCTATTATCTCATTCATATCGGATTATAAAATCTCGATTATTCTTGATTATTTTATTTTTACATCTGATGAACGCCTTTTGTATTTTATCTCGTTTCTTGTAAATCAACCCAACAGCAACTATTAATACTCCTATTCCCATTATTTAGACCTCCTTAATTTAAAAATTTTCATATCGATTTTCATCCCATCCTTCTTTATCCGGTTTTTATCTTAGATTTCCTATTTATTTTTATTTTCGATTAGAATCTCTTTCCGTGAATATGGCATCCGCTAGTCAGACAATTACCTCTCGTACCATCGAGTTGATTCATTGGGTTATAATGACAACTCGAACACCAATGAGCCACGGTATGATTATTTATATTATAAGATGTGATCGTAATGGGTTTGCCATATTGGTCTGTCAGCGTCTTTAGGTGGTATATACCCTTACCACCATGAGGATCATGGCAATCAGTACAAGGCATAGGTGAAACGCCAGTACTATTGCTTCCATTATAAGGTCCTATTAACCTGCTATTACCTCGGCCAGCAGCAGCTCCATGCGTATCACCTTTATTTGAGGTATCATAATATATCGCTGAAATTTTCATAATAACTGAAGGTCCTGTTACATTTGGGGCCCATGTATTATCATGGCATTTAAGACAAAATGTAATGGAATCTGTCACCGTTTCATTGGTGCCAGGATGAATCATGGTTTTATTAAAATTAATCCTGTCGTCTGGGTTTATTGTTATATTTTCCCTGCTCGCATTGTGAGCGCTGTGACAATCTGTACATTCTAATTTTGTAGAACTATTATATTGGTCTGCATCTGTAATGTCATGTCTCGTATTAACCTTATTATAAGAACCTTTTCCCATTCCAGCGAAGCTATCGTTTCTAATAGTGAATTGATAAGAGATGTTAATACCGCGATATGAATTATTAGAATCGTTATGGCATTGATAACATATTTCTTCCACAGGCTTTTGAACATGACATATTGGACAACCTATTGATCTGTGCAATCCTGTTGGGGCATTAGGATCTGGAATTGGTGTAGGCGTCGGTGTAGGTGTTGGTGTAGGCGTAGGAGTTTGATTTTGATTCCATGGGAATGTAACTCTACCTGTTGTACTATTATGACAAGTAAAACAACTCCGGATCACTTCAGGATAATATTGTTGAGTAGTTTCATTATACAACATCCTGTGGCAATCTTTACATCCATATAATCCTTGAGATACAAATATATGGTGGATATCCGTATGATTTTTGCTTATATGACATAACAGACAATTTCTAGTAACTGTAACTGAGAAGCTTTGATTTTCAGTGCTCCAATTTACCGGGTGACAATTTATACAATTATACGTATTACTTTGCGCCAAAAGATGATGTCTATCGACTACTGATCCATGGCAACTTCTGCAACCCTCTTCTGAATCATAGGGAGATGTAGATGCAAAGGTTATATAACCAATTGCTATAGCTATTAAAATAGCAGTAATAAACATCATTGTTCTTCTTTTGCCATTCATTTGCACACCCTCTTAATTTTTTATTTTTACTCCTGAAGCTTTACCTGGTTACTTTTGTAGAATTAGAGCCAAAAACGCTATTGACTGTTACATTATCCCCAGCTGCTGCATCAGTACTGTGTATGTTAATTAATGTATCATTCCAATCGTCAATTTGAACTCTTCGATATGTCACAACTCCTTTCTTATCTATCGTTGTAATCGTTACATTGGTAAAATTTATATATGCAGGATCATAATATCCAAATCCTGAGCCTCTAATCGGTATTGCAGTACCACTCTTTTTAGCCGAGTCGATTATTGCCTCAGGTACAGAGATAATCGGGCGTCTATTACTCTTAACTTTCCCATTCTTTAGAATATATATTCCATAACGACCTTTTTCCAATGATGGTATTGTCACAGCAATCTCAGTATCGTTTAGAGAATCTGGATATAACGTCATGTTATATGTATCATTTACGAGGATCACTACAGAAATATTCGCAGAATGTAAAAAGTTGTCACCATTAATTGTCAATGTCGTATTATTTCCTGCATTGATCTTACTTGTACTGATAGTATCAACAGTTGGTATAATAGAGTCGATTGCTGGTTTAATATCTGCTGTTACCCAGAACGCATGACACCCGTTACAATCCCGATCAGAGCCTATATGACCATGTCCCGATGAGTTTGATGTATTGATATAGTCATGCTGCATATTATGCAATGATTTTACAGAATGACACTTCTGACAATATCTTATTGAGTCAAATTCATATAAGCCATTATTCTCATGACATGCTTCACATTTTGAGCTATTCTGGGGATTGAAACCGCTCAAGTTCCCTAGCATATGGTGTGTCTCATTATCGTAGTATATTCGAGGAACGTATGTATCATTCCGTTTATGACAAGCTTCGCAACCTCCGAATTTATTACCAGTGGTATAATTTATTACTTTATAGTGTGGACTTGGGCTTGTGAAGGATAAGTCATATGTCGGTATATAATGTTCATCATCAAAATCATCTACGATACTACCATGACAGAAACTGCAGCGCCTATCCTGAGCATTTTTTGTCTCGTGATGGGGTCTTCGAATGTCCAAATTATTAAATGTATTCCCATGGCATGTTTTACAATCTCTGACTATGGTTATCTGACTTCCATTTACAGGATGACAATTGGAACAACTATATTTGTTATTATCAAGCAAATGATGATAATCGGTTACACCTTGAGTATGACAGTCCCTGCACATATTTTCTGTATAGTCGGCAAATAAAGTATCCTTCACTCCCATATTTTGATTTGCTGGAGAAGATTGAGCTGTTACCGTTAATGTAATTATTTCATTATCAACACCACCATAGCCATCAGTGGAACTGAATGACCAGATATATGTCCCTATATCACTGCCGGTGGTTGACCATGAGTATTCTCCTGTTAAGGGATCAAGAGTCCCCTTTGTGGCATTTGTGCCGTATGTTATTACATCGGAATCTTCATCTGTAGCTGTTATTGTGAATGTTAGCGGATCTCCTGCTGTTACTATCAAATCTCCTACCTGCGATTGGATTGGCGCATTGTTATTAACCTGTGTACTCTGCGATATTGAAGTTAAACTCAGGCTGCCACTACCTGAGTTGTTGTACGCCCAAACCGATATATTACTCCACCCATGGGCTCCTACGTTGTTATTGGAGTAAGTGGCATTTGTTCCGTTTGTCCAGACACCATTTACACTGATATTATAACTATCTGTTTTATTTCCTGCTCCTTCCTGCCAGGTATGGTTTATCCAGAAGTTTCCCTGAGTGCCTGAAAGATACGATGGGACTGGCGGGATATAAGCAGGCGGTGGATTCACTGTTACCGTAATTGTTTCATTATCAACGCCACCATAGCCATCAGTGGAATTAAATGACCAGATGTATGTTCCTACATCACTGCTGGTAGTTGTCCATAAATATACGCCTGTTGAGGAGTTCAGAGCTCCCTTAGTAGCATTCGTACCGTATGTTATCTCATCGGAATCTGCATCCGTAGCTGAAACTGTGAATGTTAACAAATCACCTGCTGCTACGGTCTTGTTTTCTATCTGAGATTGTACTGGTACATTATTGGGAATAGTTACGTTGAACCATACCTTTGTCTGATTGACATTGTCATATGTATCTACCGTCTGAGCACTGATATTCTGGGTATAGTGCGGTAGCCATGTGAGATTGAGATGGCTAATTGTAGAACTGACATTCTGTAGAGTAGTATCGTTGCCGTATTTTAACCATGTATGACTGAAATCAGCATCCGCTGGATTGATCCATGTGTTGTTTATATAGAAACTTCCTGTCACTGTAGCAGGATTAGTTACTGAATCCGGCGGAGTGGTATCATAGATTGTCAGATTCGCATTATTGATATCTGAACCACTGATTGTAATCTCCAGATAGCCTGTATTGAATCCAGCCTTAGAGTAGCTGAAGTTGTAAGTGCCGTTGAGCAGACCTGTTATCAAATAGTGACCAGATACTTCTGTAGTGCTCTGTTTACTGTTGTTCTGCACCTGAACACTTTCCAGTCCTGAGCCATGGATATCGAATACATAGCCGCTTACGTTATACGTGGGCTTCGGTATAACCGTCCAGTACCATGTCCTTGAAGCTGAATCATAGCTATCGCTTATGATTGCTGTAATGTTATATACTCCAATACCTGCTGTTGAGTTTGTATAACTTGCCGATATTATACTTGAATTAGTTTGAATTGCAGAGCCATTGACATACCATGTAACATCTGCGGTTCTGTTAAGATCTACAACAAAGGTTTGAGCTGTATCAACTATTGTAGTTGGATCGCTAACAGGCGATGAACTTGTAATGGATAGTAGCACGTTATTCACTGTAACTGTTATTATCTCATTCGCTATGCCGCCGTAGCTATCGCTTGAGTTAAAGTACCACATATACGTTCCTGCATCGCCATATCCAGGTATCCAGGAGAATTCCCCTGTAGTTGTATTGAATGTACCTTTTGTGGTATTGGTGCCGTAGGTTATGGCATCAGTATCAATATCTGTAGCCGATACTGTAAATGCCAGGAGACCCCCTTCATTTACAATCTTATTTCCGATTGTGGCCTGAATCGGCGCATTGTTAGGTATTGTGGCATTGAACCAAACCATGGTCTGGTTGATATTTCCGTATGTATCCACTGCCTGAGCACTGATATTCTGAATATAATGCGGCAGCCAGGTGATATTAAGGTAACTAACCGGAGAACTGACATTCTGCAAATTAGTGCCATTGCCGTATCTGAACCATGTATGATTGAAATCAGCATCTATAGGATTCGTCCAGGTGTTATTTATATAGAAGCTGCCTGCAGTTGAGGTCGCATTGTATACAGAGGCCGGCGGTGTTGTGTCGTAAATCGTTTTATTCGCACTTGTGTTATCCGCACCGTTAACTGTAACTTCTAAATAGCCTGTGTTAAAGTTTGCCTTAGAATAACTTAAATTGTACGTCCCATTAAGCAGACCTGTTATCAGGTAATAGCCGGATGCCAGTGTTGTGCTCTGGTTGCTTCCGTTCTGTACAAGTACGCTTCCGAGCCCCGAACCATAGTTATCGGATACATATCCGCTTACATTATACGTAGGTTGCGGGATAACAGTCCAGTTCCAGGTTCTTGAGGCTGAATAATAGCTATCATCGGCAATTGCAGTAACGTTATATTCTCCAATTCCTGCTGTGGAATTGGTATAATCTGCCGATACTACGCTTGAATTCGCCTGGACTATAGAGCCGTTAATGTACCATGTCACACTTGCAATTCTATTTAGAGTGATTCCAAACGCCTGGGACGTTCCAACTGTTGTAGCGGGGTCACCGGCAGGCGATGAAGATGTAATTGACAGGGGCACGTTACTTACCGTCACTGCTATATTTTCGGTTGATATGCCACCGAAGCCATCGCCTGAGTTGAAATACCAGAAATAAACCCCTGCGTCCCCATAAGCCGGAGTCCAGGAGAAGTTACCTGTAGTTGCGTTGAACGTTCCTTTTGTTGCGTTCGTCCCATACGTTATCTGATCTAAATCCGCGTCTGTAGCTGTAACATTGAACTGCAGGTTCTCGTTCTCGTTAACCACCCTGTTCCCGATTAAGTACTGGAACGGTGCATTGTTCGCTAACTGTATATCCTGAGATACTGATATTGAACTCAGGCTGCCATTACCGGAGTTGTTGTATGCCCATACTGTTATATTGCTCCAGCCATGCGGCACAACTGTGCTATTGTAATAAGTATTGATCGTTCCGTTTGTCCAGGTGCCGTTCACACTGACATTATAGCTATCCGTTTTATTGCCAGTCCCTGCCTGCCAGGTATAGTTAATCCAGAAGTTGCCTTGAATATTTGAAAGATTCGATGGAACTGGTGGAATATAATCTGAGTTTGGTGGTTCTTCAGCAGCACTTATTATATGTACAAATAACAGTAATATAGGTATTAATATTAATATTAATATTTTTCCCTGTCCTTCATTATATTCTCCTGATTGTAACGTACCCTACTGACCGCAGGTTGCCATAAGGAATAAATATAATATCGAGCGGATTTTTGACGTATAGATTTTTATTTATCTCTTTCTGACCATTGAATACATACAGGGAGGATAGATTTATTCGGATAGTGTTATTCTCAAGAACTATCATATCAAGCTTTGATAGGTTGATGTTCTTTATCAATACTGAATAATTTCCTTCTTGAGATAAAGAGGCATTTTTTGCATCTTGGATCGGTGAGCCAATTGTTCTAAGCAATGTTAAATCAGTAATAAACGGCTCAGGGATTGGAGTCGGCTCAGGGATTGGAGTCGGCTCAGGACCAGGTTCAGGAACATATTCAGTGCCTAGAATTGCTTTCTGAGCATCAACTATCCCATATCCGTATACATTGTCTTTTCCTGTATCCCCCAGATCTCTTGCTGTATCTTGCAGTATTTTTCTGACATCTTTATTGTCTATTTTACTATCATTATTAGTATCTGTTTTGTTTGCCTGGTATATTAAGGCAGCCACTCCTGTAACGTGAGGCGTCGCCATAGAGGTTCCATCCTTGAAGGCATAACTACCGCCCTTTATTGTGGAATATATATGCACTCCTGGAGCAGAGATTTCTATTTCCGGACCTATGGTAGAGAAACTTGCCTTTTCATCGGTTTGATTTGTAGCCGCAACTGCAATAACAGAATCGAATGCCGCGGGATATTGTACTGAACCTGTACCGGTTTTATTATTACCTGCAGCGGCTACTAATAAAGAACCATTATCATAAGCATATTGAGTGGCAAGTCTTAAAGATTCAACGTCAGATCCATCTGAGTTCATAGATGATAAGCTCATAGATATTATATCCATTTTATTATCTACAGCCCATTCAATGCCTGCTATTATCCAGCTTGCCTCTCCAAAAGTGTCTCCACCTAATACCTTTACAGAATAGATGCTTGCATTTGGTGCTACTCCTATAACTCCTATACCATTATTTGCAGCAGCAATGACACCAGCAACATGAGTGCCATGACTTGTTCCGCTGTCATCATAGCCATCCGGTTTTATTATGTTTCCATAAATATCCGTTACGAAACTGACTCCCCCCTTAAAACTTGCATTCAATTCCGGATGTGTGTAGTCAATCCCTGTATCAAGTACGGCAATCTTTACTCCATCTCCATATGTACTCTGATTATGGACCGGTTGACTTCCGATATGCTGAACTCCCCATGAATAGGTATACTCATCTGCTGCCATGAAAATTCTATCATTTTCTATATAGGCTACATTTGGATTTTGTTTTAGTACACCGATCTGGTTTTCCGGTACTTTGGCTGCAATAGCAGGAATTAAATGGAAACTATTTTTAATTATGCCACCATGATTTTGAATCAATGATTTTTCCGACGGACCAACTGGCTTATTAAAACCAACGATCACTTCGCGGCTTGGTCCTAAAACTTCTCCCATTGTATTCGTACTTGTAATCAATATGAGTAGAATAATAACAAAAAGTTTTGATTTATTTTTTTCATATACTATCATCCTATGTTTTTAATTTTTTATTCTGTCATGTTGATTCATTTATTTCCAATTGTTTTAACTATCATTTGACATCCTATCCTTGTTTTTATGATGCCGCTAACCTATTTTTTTTACCCAAGAAGGTATTACTACTGGTTACCGCATAACCCGTTTTTAAATTTTGGGATATTGTTTGAATATATAAAATTTTTGAATATTTTATAATTACTTATTATAATTATTCATTATTTAGTGGATCCTAAATCCTAATTTGCTAGTGATATTTGTGTTACCACCAGAGATGCCAACTAACACTAAAAAGTGATAGCACAGGCTATGCATATTCTCTTATAATATCTCCTATCCATTCTATTTATTTTATATTTCTTATTGTTCCGTTCAACGTCTATTCCAATCTTTTCGATATTTATATAGAACGAATTTTTGTTTAGCTTAATTCAAAGCATTACATAGATTTTTCAGCAA
>NZ_FZMP01000138.1 GCF_900196725.1 Candidatus Methanoperedens nitratireducens
ACCACTGTTCATGGGCCACTCCTTTCGTGAAGGACTGGCCCCAGTGTAGCCGATAACTGAAATCGATTTTGCGCATGACGACCACGAATTACTTGTAGATTAAGCAGTTACGGCGATGGTTCACGCAACAACCGGACAGTAGTGGCAGGGTATAGGGTATGGGGTATGGGTTTGAAGACGGCCAAGGAGAGGAATCAAGCAAGTTTATAATGGCGAGTTTCTTTTCTATACCCCAACCCCCAACCCCTAAACCCTTTGAGGAGGTACCGTGGACTACGATGTGAAAGATATGGGGCTTGCGGATAAAGGGCCCCTTCGCATTGAATGGGTGCGAGAACAGCCCGAGGCTGAGTACGGCGTTTAGAATCGGGTTGTTCTACAGTCGTTAGGCGTTCTTACAATTCTCTCATTTTAGATAGTTGCTGCCCCTCCGAAGGTCCTCTCAAAACTTCCGAATCCTATCTCGATGCATTGCACATTCCCGTTGAACAACTGGTACTGTTTGGCGAATGGCTCGAAGATCGCAAAGCCGAGATTCATTTTCTGGGAGGTAACATGTTGGGTTTGAATAGCCCCGATCTATAATCCTTCACGGGGGCTTGATCTAAAACCAACAAAAAATCCTATCCCCGAAAAGAGATAGGATTCAAAGGGGCAGGATCCTACGGGCAATCCAATTGCCGATTAATAACGATAATGATCTGGCTTATAGGGACCATCTGGAGAGATTCCGATATATTTAGCCTGCTTGGGACTCAACCGGGTTAGCTTGATTCCCAGTTTTTCCAAATGCAGTCGAGCGACTTCCTCATCCAGCTTTTTAGGTAAGGTGTAGACACCTATGGGTCGCGGATTGTTCCAAAGATCGATTTGGGCCAAGGTTTGGTTAGTAAATGAATTCGACATGACGAAACTGGGATGACCTGTGGCACAACCTAGATTGACAAGACGTCCTTCAGCCAGAAGATAGAGGTTATTCCCATTGGGAAGTACATATTTATCCACCTGGGGCTTGATGTTGACGTGTTGCACACCCGGAAGGGATTTCAACCCGGTCACATCGATTTCACTGTCGAAATGCCCGATATTGCAAATGATACTTTCCCCTTTCATCATCACCATGTGAGCCACGGTAATGACATCCACGTTACCGGTGGCGGTGACAAAAATATTTCCCACCTTGGCGGCATCTTCCATAACGGTGACTTCAAAGCCCTCCATCGCCGCTTGTAGGGCGTTGATGGGATCAATCTCAGTGACGATAACGCGGGCCCCGTAACTGCGCATGCTATGCGCGCAACCCTGCCCACATCTCCATAGCCGGCCACGACCACCACTTACCTG
>NZ_FZMP01000109.1 GCF_900196725.1 Candidatus Methanoperedens nitratireducens
TTACCAAAATCGTCGAAATTCAGGTATAAGTTATGCTTGTCCACGAAAGCAATTTTTTCTCCACCGGGACTCCAACCTAACATCCTAATATCCCCCTCTAAAATTTTTTTTAAATTCTTCCCATCTGCATCTACTATGTATACATTAGTGTTTCTTATGTCATTTTCATATAATACCTCTTGAAATAGTATCTTGCTTCCATCCGGACTCCAGCTTGGTTTTTCTATCCAACTGCCACTCATTATTTCCTTTGTTCCTGTACCGTCAGCATTTACTCTATACAGGTCCCACTGCTCTTTCCCATTTATCTCTTTAGATGTTAAATATAATATTTTGCTATCATCATGATTCCATTCGTAAGATTCATATTTGGTTCCATTTGACAGGTATTTTACATCAGTTCCATCCATATTTATTCTTATAAGACTTGACTGCTCCCCGATTGTTCTGAAAACAATTTTTTTAGAATCGTGACTCCATACAGGATTTCCATTTGAAGTACCCGAATACAACTCCCTGAGATTAGAACCACCTGCATCGGCTACATAAATATGCTCGTTTGAACCTGTGGACTTTTTTTCAAATTCAAAAGCCACTTTTGTCATATCAGGACTCCATTTGAGATTCCTTTGCCACCATCCCGCATCAGGTAAAAATGACAAAATCGATTCCATGTCTGATAAATTATTTGCAATGGTCTTCAGTGCTGTACCATCCGGATTAATTACGACCAAAATAGATCCGGGTTGTGTTAGCTGGAAAAATATTTTATCTCCGCTCGGATTCCATGCAGGATTTGCTATCCAAGCGCCTTTTGTTTTCATCTTCTTGGACGAGACAATTCTATTTAATTCAGTCCCATCTGCATTCATAACATAAATTTCAGATATGCCCTCAGATTGACTCCATGAGACCACGGAGCTGATAAGAACCTTCCCACCATCTGGACTCCAGAAACCTTGCATAGAAATAGAACCAGGTTTTAGGGAGACCTCTTTAGAATTATTAAGCGTGTAAGGTTTCACAATTTCCGTGATAGAAATAATTTTTTCGGCCCGTAAGGTGTTGTTTGTAACTGCTGATACTGCATCTGGTGAAAGTAATAAGCTGAGTGTTATTATTAATAACATTGTTATTTTTATTTGCATATTTTCAACACTTCTTTTTGTAGATTGTTTTATTTATAAAAAAAATAAAAAATTGAAAAATTTGAAAGTTATATGTATTGTTTATACATTTCGGCTAAGCGAAAATGTATAGGAATAGCCGCCCAGGAACCCTGATATCTTGACGAACGTTGGTTTTGCATTTAAAGTTCTGTCGTATTCTACATTACCGTAGTTCCTACTAATTTGCTGCATCAAAGCCAAATTTCCGTCGTAGAGCTGCGCTGTCAGGTAATTTTCGTATGACTGGCCATCCAGATACACTAAGAGAGTATCTCCTACATTGGGATCGGTGCTCTTCCACGTATCTACGTTATCTACTGGGCTGCTTGTAAGAACGCCATTTACGTCTGTGTATTGATTATTCGGAACGCTGAACAGGGTTGCGCAACTCCAATCACCACAGGCGTCCGGCGTCTCGGCTGATGCCAAACCAGCAAATATGCCCAATACGAGCAAGGCCGCCCCTACTATTCTTATGCTTGCTTTCATTCTTTTTCACCTCCATTTTAATTTACTCCGGCGGCAAACAGGCAAGCTTTTAAATATCTTTAAAGCCTAACCTTGATTTGCCTTCGGGCACTTTTGGGGTTCAGTTGCTTTTTGGAGTTCCTGAACCCCATGATTCTAAAAACAGGCTATTTTTTTAAATAACTTCTGTGACAAATATTTGCATGTATTTTATTATATATATTTGATTTTAAATTAATATTTACATGCAAATTGTTGTCACATAAGATTTAAGCAACGCAGTCTGACTATGTAAGGGGTTGTGGTGATACAATAATGAAACCATTAAAAATCTTGACCATGTTAATGGTCATGGCACTGTTTGCGCTGCCTGTTGGCGCGCAGGAATCGGATACGGACGTTATCGTTGCGCCTGCATCAGGCACAACCCCAGGTGGCAATAACGTGATTGACACCATCGGCTCAGTCGTGCAGGGAGAAACTGACTACTATTATCAGGACATCCCAAGCGTGCCAAGAGTGTGGACCGACCTCAATTGGGGAGTTCCAAGTAACTCACTCACGTTGAAAGTCATTACGTCCGAAGGAACAGTACTCGGCCCCTATCGTGATTCCGCTGATGGAGTAACCGATGGAAGAATATACCTGTCTTTCACGAAAGGCAGCGGGAACTTCGCAGCAGGAAAATGGAAGTTTGAAGTGTATGGAGAAAGTGTAACAGGAAGCCAGACATATAGCTTTGATGTATGGTACTGAAAAAAAAGCGAAAATAATATAACCTAACAGATTTAAAGGATAGTGCGGTAATGAAACAAAAAACCTCATTATTGCCATATTTTTAATTTTTTTGTTAATCGTACCTGCGGTTGCGGCAAATGATGATATCATTGTTGAGTCAGGTTATAAAGTGCCGGCAAACGGAGAAAGACACGACCCAGTACCTATTAGTTGGTGGCAGTTCCAAATTTTGATCATCATCGGACAACTTAGTCTAATGCCAGGCGAGACATTTGCTGCTTTTAAAAGCCTCACATATCTCGGCTATAGAGCTATAGTCAAGTTTTCAAATAATCGT
>NZ_FZMP01000045.1 GCF_900196725.1 Candidatus Methanoperedens nitratireducens
ATCTCATGGTCTTGGACAAGGACTGACCTTCGGAGATGGATGAATCGATTTATTAGTTGAATATCGGAAATTACTTATCAAACAGTCCACTAGCCGGGGGTATGGCACATGACCTTAACAATTTGCTGACACCGATAATGCTATCCCTGCAAATGTTAAAAGGAAAACTCAAGGATGAGCAGAGCCAAAAATTGCTTACTATTCTTGAAAATAACTCCTGCCGTGGAGCTGATTTAATAAAGCAGGTTCTTTCATTTGCGCGCGGGATAGAGGGTGAACGCAAACCTCTTCAGGCAAAATATATTATCGTCGAAATTGAGAAGATCATCAAAGAGACATTTCCAAGAAATATCGAAATCAGAACTGAAATACAAAATAACCTCTGGACAATATCGGGGGATGCTACACAACTCCATCAGGTTATAATGAATATATGTATGAATGCCCGCGATGCAATGCCGGATGGCGGTACCCTTAGCATCTCTGCTGAAAATCAATTTATTGATGAGAGCTATTCACGGATGAACATTGAGGCTAAAGTCGGTCCGCATCTCCTCATTGTCATATCTGATACCGGAACTGGTATTCCGGCGAAAATAGTGGACAGGATTTTTGAGCCGTTTTTCACGACAAAAGAACCTGGCAAAGGTACCGGTCTTGGTCTCTCAACATGCCTGGCAATCGTGAAAAGCCATGGTGGATTTATAAATGTATATAGTGAGATTGGTAAAGGAACGACGTTTAAGGTCTATTTGCCGGGAATCAAAACAGAATTACAAAAAGCAGAGGGACAGCCTGTGGAATTGCCGGTCGGACATGGGGAATTAATTCTCCTTGTTGAAGATGAAGGCTCAATTCGTGAGATTACCTTCTCGACATTGAAAGCATATGGATATAAAGTGCTTATGGCTAACGACGGTGCAGAAGCAGTAGCATTGTATGCTCAAAACAGAGATAAAATCGGGGCTGTACTTATGGATATGATGATGCCTGTTATGGACGGTGAAACGAGTATTCGCGCGATTCATAGAATTAACCCTGAAGTCAAAATTATCGCAGTCAGCGGATTAACAGATAAAGACAGACTTAAGAAAGTCGCAGACCTTGCGAACACTTTTTTGCCAAAGCCTTATACTGCCGAGAGATTGCTAAAAACCATACACGAGGTTTTAAGCGCGAAATAGAGATATCATCCGTAGCTATAAGGGATATACTTTAGTTACACTATCGAAATTGTTGCGTAATTTCATTTTGTAATGGGGAGCGCTGGTTAAGATCGTGATTGTACGTCGGACTGCATGAAAACCCCTGACACTTTACTAAGAATGAGGATGAAGATAGCAAATAGAATAAAACATATCTTCCAACAGACTGCTGAATAACTATTATTCATTAATATATATTATATTTAACAGTCATCTTAATATATGGCTTCGCTTCATTGATGAAATAACAATATACAGCAGGTGCAATTCAATTAATATGATCAGGTTCAGGCAAAGGATATAGGCAGGCGTCTATGTTTGGATATACAACCAAAGTGGAAGATACCCGAACCACAGTAAGATGCAAACAATTACTGAAGCGGTTTGCGTTAGTACCTATTGCCGTAATTTTGGCAGCAGTCTTAGTTTCAATGTTTTACCCGGATTCATGGCAGGGCTATACAGGAAAGGCAGAATCAATCACCGTCGGATATTCGCCGTTTGAGCAAACCGCACTTCTTTGGATCGCCGAAGACCGGCACTTTTTCAGCCGGAACAGCCTCAACGTGACCTTACGTAAGTATGATACCGGAGTTGGTTCACTGGATGGAATGTTGGACGGTGAAACGGACATTACGGTAGGGGTAACCGAGTTCCCCACGGTCGGAATGGTGTTCCAGAAAGAAAGAATTCGCACAATTGGAACCATCGCTAAAATTGAGCAGATATATCTTGTCGGACGGAAGGACCGGGGAATTGAGAACGTTTCAGACCTTAAGGGAAAGAGGGTTGGGACTACCTTAAGAACGGTAGCGCATTTCTATCTAGGCAGGTTTCTCGGACTTCATGGCATGAATATTAAGGACATAACCCTCGTTGACGTTAAAACACCGGCGGAATGGGTGAACGTTGTTGCAAACGGAGACATTGATGCAATTGCCACTGCCCAACCGTATGCTAATTCAGCCAGAGAGCGTCTGGGCGCTAACGCCGTTGTCTGGCCGGCACAGGGTAGTCAGCCCATATTCGGATTGATTGTTTCCACCGACGAGTGGATAACAAACCATCCTGAACTGGTCAGCAGGTTCCTTAAGTCTCTCGCACAGGCTGAGGAATATGCTACCCGTAATCCTGCCGAGGCAAAAGCCATCGTACAGAAGCGGCTGAACCTGGACGCCGCGCGTATGGAAACAGTTTGGTCTCAGGACCAGTTTTCTCTCTCGCTCGACCAGTCGCTTATTCTGGCTATGGAAGACGAAGCACGGTGGATGATGAACAACAACCTGACGACGGAGAAAAACATACCCGATTTCCTGGACTACATATACGAAGACGGCCTCAGGGCTGTAAAACCTGAAGCGGTAAATATCATACGGTAAAATCATGAAAATCAAAACCCAGTTTATCAATAGCATGGTCATCTTCGGTATAATGTTGATCATCATTGCTGCGTCGGTGATTTTCACAAATCAGCAGGTAGAGCGGCTTAACACGCAGGAAGAGATCGCTAAGAATATTGAGCGCGGCGCAAGCGAGCTCGGGTATCTATCGAATGATTATCTTCTTTATCATGAAAGCCCGCAGCGTGCCCGATGGGAATCAAAATTTTCCGAGCTTTCCAATTATCTGTCAAACCTGAACCCGAACAGTCCAGAACAGCAAACGCTTGTCAATAATATCAGGTCAAACCAGCAGCGGTTAAAAGCGGTCTTTACAGATGTGGTATCGACTTTTGAAAATACATCTCAGGGCACCGTGGCTGACCCGGAATTATTTCAGGTCTCATGGAGCCGGATAGCGGTTCAAAACCAGGGAATGGCATTTGATGCTGGACGGTTGTCGCAAATGTTGCATGATCAGGCAGAGCAATTGAAGCAAATGAATATTACACTCATTTTTGCGTTACTGGTTGTATTAGGTTTATATATTCTCACCAATTATTTCATTGTCTACTGCCGCGCTTTAGGATCAATATCAGAGCTCCAGGACGGAACAAAGATCATCGGTTCCGGTAACTTTGATTTTGCCATCAAACAGAGAAACGATGATGAAATCGGTGAATTATCCCGCTCCTTCAATCAGATGACAGCTAATTTGAAAGAAGTGACCGCCTCCAAAACGGAGCTGGAAAGGGAAATCACCGAACGTAAGCGGGCCGAGGAGGCGCTGCGGGAGAGCGAGCAGCGCTGGGCCACCACCCTTTCCAGCATCGGCGATGCGGTCATTTCCACCGATGTCGAAGGACGGATCACTTTCATGAACGCCGTGGCGGAAGCATTGACCGGCTGGACGCTCACCGATGCTTCGGCAAAACAGGTGACTGAAGTTTTCAATATCATCAACGAGTACACTCGCCGGGAAGCTGATAACCCTGTCAGCAGGGTACTCCGGGAGGGGACGATTGTTGGTCTTGCAAACCACACGATACTTGTGAAGAAGGACGGAACGGAAGTCCCGATAGATGATAGCGGTGCACCGATAAGAGACTTGGACGGCAAGACCATGGGCGTTGTGCTGGTCTTCCGCGATATCACCGGGCGCAAGATGGCGGAGGAGGCGCTGAAGGGAAGCGAGGAACGGCTGCACTTCGCCCTCGAAACCAGCCACATCGGCGCATGGGACATGGACTTGGTGGACCACACTGCGCATCGGTCGCTTGAGCACGACCACATCTTCGGCTACGAGCAATTGCTCCCGCAATGGACATATGAGATGTTTCTCGACCACGTGCTCCCGGAGGACCGCGCGATGGTGGACGCGAAGTTCATCGAGGCCACGGCGGCGCACAGCGACTGGAGTTTCGAGTGCCGTATCCGCCGCGTTGATGGCGAGATCCGGTGGATTTGGGTGGCCGGGCGCCACCAGGAGGACGCCACCGGAAGCGCGCGCTGGATGGCGGGCATTGTCCAGGACATTACCGAGCGCAGGCGTGTTGAGGAAGCTCTCCGAAAGGTACATGATGAGCTGGAACTGCGGGTTCAAGAACGAACCGCCGAGCTGGCGCAGGCCAATGAGGGCGTGAAAGCGGAACGGCAGCGGTTAAATGATATCCTGAACCTGCTTCCGGCTTACCTGGTTCTGTTATCGCCTGATTATCACGTGTCCTTTGCCAACCGCTTTTTCAGGGAGCGCTTCGGCGAGTCACACGGCTCTCGCTGCTATGAATATCTGTTTAAGCGTTGCGAGCCCTGCGAGATTTGCGAAACATATACAGTTCTGAAAACCAAGGCGCCCCATCATTGGGAGTGGACCGGCCCGGACTGCCGCAATTACGATATCTTCGACTTCCCTTTCACCGACACCGACGGCTCCAATCTCATTATGGAGGTAGGCATTGACATTACCGAGCGCAAGCAGGCTGAGGAGAAAATACGAGAACAAGCCGCTCTTCTTGACAAAGCGCAAGATGCCATCGGAGTCCGGGATTTAGAACATCGCCTCATCTACTTGAATAAAGGCGCACAACGCCTGTATGGCTGGACGGCAGAGGAAGCCATAGGCAAAAATGCCGACAGGCTTCTATATAAAGAACAATCGCCCCAGCTTATAGAAGCAAAAAAGAGCGTCATCGAGGAGGGTGAGTGGATTGGCAAATTGCATCAGGTAACGAAAGATGGTAAAGAAATCATTGTCGAAAGCCGCTGGACACTGGTGCGGGACAGCGAAGGAAGGCCTAAATCGATACTTATCATCAACACAGACATCACAGGAAAGGAAAAACTTGAAGCGCATTTATTGCGAGCGCAGCGAATGGAAAGTATAGGCACGCTAGCTGGCGGCATAGCGCATGACCTCAACAATATGCTGACGCCGATTATGATATCGCTGCAAATGTTAAAAGAAAAATTCAAGGATGAGCAGAGCCAGAAATTGCTTACTATCCTTGAAAATAACTCCTGCCGTGGAGCTGATTTAATAAAGCAGGTCCTGTCATTTGCACGGGGCGTCGAGGGTGAACGCAATCCCCTTCAGGCAAGACATATTATTACCGAAATTGAAAAGGTCGCAAGAGAAACATTTCCCAGGAACATTGAGATCAGAACCGATATACAGAAAGACCTCTTTACCATCTCTGGAGATGCCACACAACTGCACCAGGTTATAATGAACCTGTGTGTGAATGCCCGTGATGCAATGCCGGATGGCGGTATCTTAAGTATTTCTGCTGAGAATTGTTTTATCGATGAAAATTATGCGCAGATGCAGACCGAAGCTAAAACCGGTTCTTACACTACAATTGCAGTTTCGGACACAGGAACCGGTATCCCTCCCAAGATACTTGATAGGATATTTGAGCCGTTTTTCACGACAAAGGAATTTGGTAAAGGTACAGGACTTGGTCTTTCTACAGCCCTTGCTATTGTGAAAAGCCACGGAGGATTTATAAATGTGAACAGCGAGGTTGGAAAAGGAACGACGTTTTGCGTATATTTGCCTGCGATTAAAACCGAAATGCAAAATATAGAGGAACAGCAGCTTGAATTGCCCACCGGGCATGGAGAATTGGTCCTGGTTACTGAAGATGAAGATTCAGTCCGTGAGGTTACCATCTCGACACTGGAAAAATATGGATATAATGTGCTTGCAGCCAATGATGGTGCACAGGCAGTAGCAGAGTATGCTCAAAACACAGATAAAATCAAAGTTATCCTTATGGATATGATGATGCCGGTTATGGATGGTCATGCAAGCATCCGGGCGATTCGTAGAATTAACCCTGAAGTCAAAATTATCGCAGTCAGCGGATTAGCAGAGAAAGAGAAACTTAAAAACATAGCAGATTATACAAACGCTTTTCTGCCAAAGCCTTACACTGCCGAAAAGTTGCTAAAAACCATACACGGTGTTTTAAGTGCGAATTAAGCTTATCAAGACTTCACACGATACATATTTAACATCAACAAAAAAATATGTGTCCCTATGAACTGTCCTACATGCGGCGGCGACTGCGTACGCCCTGCCGAAGAAGTCCTTGATGAGCTTTTCCAGATGTACATGGCATGCGGCTCGTGTCCATCTGACCTGTTGTTTAATAAGAATGCCCCATTCCATGAAAAGATTGATAGCAACACCGGCAGGTGTACGAAATGCGGCAGGAGGCATCTTGATTTTGTCATCGGGAATGTCCTGATGATACTGAAAGAGAAAGGGCTCTTTCCCGCTGATGCTGCCTTAAAAGATGTAGGCACCCCGCTTATCGCTTTTGGTTACCAGGTGCCGTACCCTCCGCGCCTCGGGAATAAAAGTCTTGTCCTCATTATGGATTCGGTCACTAAAGAACTTGCTGATACGATATTAGCCAGTGTTCCTGAAATAAAAGGAGTTATAAAAAGGACCGGGAATCCCTTGAAAAGCATCGGGATACTGGATACTGACAGCACGCCGCATACCTATGAATTACTTGCGGGCTGCGATATGAGGTGCGATGTGGTATCTTCAACCTTTGGTGAGCTGTGCGTTTATAAGAACCAGTCCAGGGTACATATCGAGTTCAATAATACAAAAATCCAGAAGCTTGAGGGATTATATCTAAAAGGGGAGCTTAATAATGCCGTAATAATCGATGGATTCTGCGGTCCCGGCACCCTGGGGCTTTTATGTGCACTCGGCGGCGCTAAAAAGGTGATACTCAACGATGCATGGCTTCCGGCGTTGCGTAATACTATTTTGAACATTGAGGCGAATTCCGGCATCCTGGGTGTCAGCATCGAATCCGCAGCGCCGGATTATAATAAGCTCATAGGGCATGAACCGGTGCTCCTTGCCAAAGCCACCGGCAGGGCGGAAATCCTGGTGTATCACAGCGATTTCAGGAAACTCGGGGAAGTGGTTAAAGGATGCGATATCTGTTTGGTCGATACGTTCCCATCCGTGAATCCTGCCGGGTATGCGGCAATGTGCAGGGATTTTGCAAAAAAAGTCATGATAATTTAACGATAGTGTCCATAAACTTGCCGGGGTAGTTTTTGCATCTCACCACAAAGAGCACAAAGGACGCAAAGATTGTTGTAGCTTTGTTGAAGCTACGCTTTGTGTCCTTTGTGTCCTTTGCTATGTTTAATTGCATAAGTGAGGCCCAGGAGCCATATTACTGGTTACGAAGTTAAGTATCATTTCGTCGCTAATACATTTCCCGGGCTACCATAACATTCAGCTAGAGTGTCCTCATGAATTCCACAAGGTCTTTCTTCTCCTGGCTGGTGAGCTGGAGTTCAAGGACAATGTTGAAGAATTCTACCGTATCATCCAGTGTCAGCAGCCTCCCATCGTGTAAATATGGAGGCGAATCCTTAATGCCGCGCAAGGTAAATGTCTTGATCGGGCCGTCAGCGCTTGCCATCATCCCGTTGACCACCTGAGGCTTGTAGAAGCGCTCTACCTGCAGATTATGCATAGTATTATCAATGTAGTAGGGCGCCGGATGGCACTCTGCGCACTTGGCTTTGCCGAAGAACAGGTCCTGTCCGCGCATCTCAGATTCGCTGGCTTTTCTCGGGTCAAGCTTTCCGGAAATGTTGAGTTTTGGAGCAGGCGGGAAATCCAGGAGTTTCTGGAACTCAGCCATAAAATGCACCTGGCTGCCCCTCTCGAGTATATTGACGCCCTTTTTCGTGGCTATCACAGGGTCACCATCAAAGTATGCAGCGCGCTGCTCGAACTCTGTGAAATCCTCTACCGATCTCAGTGCACGCTGCGAACCGAATATGTTCTGGATATTCACGCCACGCAGACTCACGGTATCAATTCGATGCCTGAACTCCTGCGGCCGGATATCACCCACAAGATGGGTAGCAGCGTTCGTATGCCCATTCAAATGACAATCAAAACAGGAAACCCCAAGACTGGGTAGTTCTGAGCGGCGGTCCTCCAGCAAGTTGAACTGCTGCTGAGGGAACGGAGTCAATAATAGCCTCAGCCCTTCAAGTTGCTTGGGGTTGAGTATCCCGTTAAACAACTCAAAGTAGTTCTGAGTGGTTACCACTTTGCCCTGTGAGACATCTCCGAGATCAGGCCGCGTGGTCAGGAAGATAGGCGCCGGGAATTCAGGTAAAAACTGATCCGGCAGATCGAAATCAATATCAAAGCGGGTAAGATCCCGTCCTTCCTGTCTCTTGATCTCATCTATGTGGAATTTGGGGAAGACCATCCCTCCCTCAGACTGATTGGGATGGGGCAGCGGTAAAAAGCCCTTGGGAAAGAGATTATTCTCACGAATTTCCTCAGGACTCATTGCAGCCAGTTGGTCCCATGTCATGTTCTCAGAGAGTTTAACTCTTACACCATCTTGAACAGGCTTCCCGCGGGACATTGTCACCCCTGAAGCCGCGTGGTTGCTCAAGTCATAACGTTCGTTGAGCAAATCCATCTGTCGCTGCATCGCCCCAGGCTTTGTAGCTACATATCGTGCCATGACTGTTGCAAAGTCTTCCTTGATGACTACAGGCAGGTAGCTCGAAGATTTATTTGCAACCTGACTTGCATTATCAATTGCTTCACCAACGGAAGTGTTGTTCAAACCATTCGTTCCTGATTCCTGGGCATATACCGCGCCCAGCAGAATAAGCGCTAAGGCAGACATAACCAATAGCGCTAATACGTATTTTGGTATTATTTGTTTCATATCTTTAACCCCCCTTTTATTTTCGACGAAATGATACCTAACACTTTTACATTCATTTATTGATTTTTTTGCCCTAATTTGAAATAACAATATATTTTAGCATTTTAAATAACTGCATGCTTCTAGCTAAACTATTGCACCCACAGCCCCAGTCCTCAAGATCCGAGGACTATCTTAGTTGGATATCTCTATCATACATAGTATATATAACTGCCTCTTATTCCAGTATCTCCGAAAGGATGTAAAATAATTTTATAAGTATAGGATTTTTGAGCTTTTCCGTTCTTCAATAGAAATATTTATATCTCTGGATATCCATAGTATATCCAATGAAAAAAGTTGCAATTCAAGCCCAAACTCATATTGAGATTGATGGAATCGAAGGATTCTTCATTCGTAAAGTAACGAAATTCGGTAATAGCGCAAAAGTTGACTGCCCCAAAGAATACATCAACCGAACTGTATATCTGGTGATAATTTGACCGTAAAAACAGATAGATACTTTCGGTCACTCAAAACCATTGATACATTCATAGATCGTGCCCTCGGTATAACGCCAAATGGGATAATTCTATCAGGATTCGATTATGATCTTGATTTATTACACGCAGCATTGGCAAACACTTATCTGGAAACGGTAGGCAGACGT
>NZ_FZMP01000072.1 GCF_900196725.1 Candidatus Methanoperedens nitratireducens
AATGTTATTTAATCATCAATCCTTAATAAGTTTAATACAACATAAACACCCGCGAATAAAATAATGAGATATGTGAGCATATCAATATGGTTATAGCTGGTGTCATTAACAATACCTTCAATATAATTCTCTTTTATGAACTGGTAAAAGTCAGTAATAACTCCTCATCCTCCACAGAATCCATAAATGAATCCAATATTTCTCAACTTTCCCTCATAGCCAGCCTGCGAAATTCAATTCTCAGCATTTTCACGGTACCGTCAATCATATCCGTAATCTCAGGCAGCATTTTGAGGATCATATATGAGATTATAAACAAAGCAATCAGAGAGCCTATTTTTGCGATGAAATGCTCTGTTATATGGAAACTTTCATCAGGTGTACCAAACCATGCAAAACCATAAGCAGAAGCCGTGAAGGAGGTTCTCAGCAGATTCAGCGCATAAATAACAGGCACTGAAATCATAAACGCCTTGAATTTTTGTGTAAGAGCCGTCCTTGTGGCAGATGAAATTAATCCTGTGAATAAAGCTATGCTTTCAATGGCTGTGCATGCAAGGATTATCTCAACTGCCAGACCATTAACTGCCAGTTGATTCCACGCCACTTGAGCTACCGGGAATCCTAACTGCTCAACAACCCAGATGGTCTGATTTGTAACCAGCGATATTATCCCGACATTTAAGAAATCCACGTCCACAAACAGGAAATAGATCAAACCGCCTACAGATGCTGCCCTGGATAATGAAATAAGTACTTCATAACTTTCTCCTTTCTTATTCCTTGCCTGGAACGTGATATATGCTATGAAAAGAGATAATATTGCAGCAACGACAACTAAAAAAGCATTAAAATAATCCTGTATCTCAGTATAAGATGGCGGCTGCAAAGACCAGTAGATGGCGAGGAATATCCAGCCAGAACCCCCAAATAAGAATCTGGAATTATAGGCTTTTGGAAGTATGGATGCTATTGCCAGAAATCCGAGTGAAATCCATAATGTGACAGTCATATTAATCTGATTTTAAATCTACTTAACGTTTTTATTAAGTTCTACTTTTTATCAACGGGAAGAACATGGGCGTGCGCCGCTTATACTCTTCATATCTTTCACTAAATGCCTCTCCAGCTTCTTTTTCCTCTCTTTTCGCAAGCTTATGCCTGATATACCTATAAACACCGTCTGTCACCAGTTCTCCTGAAGCGGCATGTATCCTGCCCCAGCCTTTTGACATCAGGAAAAGCCCGAGGAATATGATGGCGCTACTTGCCACCATTACAAACGCCCATGCGCTCTCGGTGCTCATAATACCTGTCCTTGCTAAAAATACGTCCAGCAGGTGTCCCTGTATGTGCCCGAGCGAGAGCTGCAGACCGAATACCGAGGAAAGCACGTATATCGTCAGAGGGAAGCCGTACATCTCTGTGAATAGAGCCACTATGAACGCCTCATATAAACCCAGGGTTCGCCAGTTCTGTTTCTTGAGCGGGGTAAGGAAGCTCAGCACGAAGAAGGAAAAAATCCCGATGCTCAGGAGCGCAGCGACCCAGTTGCTGTAGGCATACTCAGTGAGAAAATGATGCCCTCCTCCTTCGATATTCTCAGGGCTTTCAAGGCCGAGGAGCACTCCGAAACCTTTGAGCAGCACTAAGACCATGAGCACTATGAACCCGAGCGCGATAAGGTCACCAAAAAATTTTCTCATATCTACCCGCCTATGTTTTTAATAGCTTCATTCATGAGCTTTGATTGGTACAGTTTATCGGAATTGCTGAGGGCTATCCAGACCACAAAATCGTTTTTGGCATAGTAGTAATGGTATTCGCCGCCACCCTCCGTATAATATATCTTTAGATCGTTTATTTCTACTATTTTCGGTGTGCTGAACATACCGCCCATACCGCGGTTCATGTTCTCCACTTTTTCCACTGCCCGCTGGTTTGTTTCCGCCAGTGTTACAGATACAGTCGCCCTGCTGCCTGCACTGTTCCTGTAGCGCGCTATATGGGCTTCTTCGGGGTTGATATTATCTTTTGCTGAATGAGAACCTTTTATCTCGCGTATAGCCACATCCCCTTCCCTGTGAAGTTTAAGCTCCATATCACCGAGTTTCTCTGGAAAAAGCGTTTTTTCACTCTGATAAAGGAGTGCAGCAGAAGCTGCTATTGTTACTGCAGCCAAAATTATTATCCAATAAAAATTATTTTTTCTTCTCCTCATGCCGCTAAATCCGCTTTATAGACTCTTTAACGATGCCGAGCCTGTAAGCTTCATCCGGATTATCTATCTGTATCCAGAATACTCTGTTATCTTTGGCATAGAAATAATGATACAAACCAAGCTCAGGTCTTAGCCCTTTTACAAAATAAACCGTAATACCATCTATGCTCATAGGCGTAGAGTCGCTGAACACACCTGTTTTTCCAACCCTGCTATTCATAGCTGCAAGAAGTGATGCTGCATCCTCGCTGTTTTTAGATTCTGATACCCAGAATTTAGCTTTACTATCTGTTGTACTCCTGTAATTTGCTATGTAGGCGTTCTCTATTTCTACAATGGGACTATTGCCATGTAGTTGTTTAACCTCTGCCATGGCTGCATCTCCATCCCTGTAGAGAGCAAGGTTCATGTCACCAAGTTTTTCAGGAAAGATGCCAGAGTTACTTTTCTCCTGCATTTGAGTATAAAGAAGTACGGTTCCCGCTACTACGGCGATTATGAACAGTATAAGATACAGTTCGGATTTGTTTTTCCTCATAATGCCTCCTATATGTCCATCACTGCCTGCTTCACGATAGATAATTGATAATCTGTATCAGGTGAATCAAAGGATATCCAGTAGATCCGTCCCATATTGTAATTCATTTTGAAATAATAGTAGTTGGACATATCGTTTATTTTTATCATGTACACTTCAGGCTTAACGAATTCCATAAACTCCAGCTTTACAGGTTTTGTGCCGTTCGCCATGTCCTCGCCGCTATGCCCGCCGTGTGACTCTGTCTGACCCACATCACCTGAATATTCATGCTCCTCATGTCCGCTCGATGCGCCCAGCATTGAGTTCATAGAATTGAAAGCGTCATTTGCAATGTTATGGTCAGTCGGCTCGGCAACCCACATACGCATGGTTCCTTTCCTGCCGCTGTATACTGCATAGTATCCCTTTGCAAGAGGTATGTTTCTTAAAGCGTATATACTGGAGATCGCCTGGGCAGCAGCATTTTCTGTCTCATACTCTGTCAGGGTCATGTCACCCAGTTTTTCGGTGAAGATGCTTTTTCTGCTATCGGACAGGAACGAGAAATATATAATAAGCACAGCAGCCACAATGATGACTGTATATACCTCTTTTTTCATTCAATCACCTCGTACACAGCAGCTTTTCCCTGTTGCGATGATCGATCTGTCTTTTAAGATTGCTCTTGCGATGTACGCGCTGCCAGCCATATTGACTGATAGCCCGATGATGATAATAGTATCCTTATACTCGGTAAGGAATGATGATGTTGCAAGGATAAAACTCACAGCAGGCAATAGATCGCTCACATGATGAAGACAGCATGCCAGCATAGCAAGCGATGAGGTGGCAGAACCTGCCATGCCCGCTTTCTCAGAACCTGATACATTCCCATTTATCAGATTCCTGTGGTACCTGAAAAGACCCATCTGCACCCCAACTGCAAGAGGAATAAGGTACACAAATATACCGTTGGCAAGAAATACTTCGTATCCCTTTTCAAAGGAGCCTTCGGCTAAGGAAGCGATTGAAATATTAAAGAGTACCACAAGCAGTCCTGCGGCTCCTCCGAAAATAAAAGGGTTTTTTAATAGTTCCCGGATATTTTGCTTTCCTGTCATACTCTTACCACTTCAAGACCCTTTCTTTTACTTCTGCAACTTCCTGAATGACTAACTCAAAACCTGCGCTATCATCGAATTTCGGGAACTTCAGGGTACCTTCGAAGTGATGCCCTCCGATGCCCCCGTCCCATGATTCAGGTTTGATGATATTCCCTCTGCTATCGCGTATGTAGGATATCTTTGCCATCTCATAGTCAAGCGAGCCTGAGTGTGTATCCAGTTTAATATCAAAGGCGTTATTGCCAAGATACACGGCAGTAATGGTCACTCCGGCTTCTGAATTCTCTTTCGTCCCCGGCGACCCTTCGGTGGAGACCTGTGTCTCTGCTATGGCTGGTGTATCAGTAGTTACAGATTCTTCGGTTTTAGGTTCGCTGCTCGATATACATCCACTAATTGAAGCTGTAACCAGGATCAACAGTGCGATTATAATTCCTGTTATTTTCATGTAAGCTCATCTCTTTACCAGAATTTCCACCAGGGTTTTCTGCCTTCTCCACCCATACCTACAGGTCCGCCTTTTAGGTACTTCTCAGGCTCAGACTCAAACGCTTTCTTACAACCCGGTGCACAGAAGTAATAGGTCTTGCCTTTATATTCTGTCTTATACTGTGCATTCCTTTCATCAACCTGCATTCCACAAACTGGATCTATCTGCATATTTTTGTTTTCTCCTTTTTATGATTTGACTATATGTATTTTACGTCCATTGTAAAGTTATATGTTACGGCGGAAGCGTCGTATTTGTTCCAACGCCCCTGCCTGAATACGCATCATCAATGATTTTTCTTACATCTTTTAGCGAATATCCTTTCATCAACAGATCTCTCGCTTCAAGTGTTATATCATTACACAGCTTGCACTCCGAGGCATGCGGCTCATAGCTGCCATCAGGCTTGATGTAACAGTCCTTCAGGCTCTTATGCGAAAGTAGTTTATCAGAGTGCTGCATGCCTGCACAGCCACAGTAGCAGGCAAGGTACATGACCTTATCCTGATTCTGCACCGCATAGATGTAAGCTTCTGCTACACGCCCTGTTTTTTGCGCAAATTCCGGAAGTTCGACCTTCCAAGATTTGCTTATGTTTTCACGACCGAAGATTTCATCGCTCTTTTTGTCTATTAACTGTGTGCCGCTAACTAAAGTATATGCAATTACTAAAATTGCAGAGATCGCAATTGCAACAGGAATAAATTTTGATTTCATATCATCCTCCGGTTATATTATCAATAGTATCACAAATCCCATAGCTACCATAAATGAACCCATTAACAGCCTCACCTTTGTTTTATTCCTGGACTGCCACGATATCATTTTATCGACCACAACCATGTTCGAGGAAGCGAGCAGCACTGCCACGAGAGGTACGATAAGCATCAGGTTGTAGAGCAAAAGGTACAGTACACCCTGAGCAAGCGTGGATTGCAGCGACAGGAGTCCCAGAACTGCAAGATATATTCCGCCGCTGCATGGAACAGTGCACAGCCCCACAAGGACGCCTGCGCCAAAAACACCGGGCGCCGATGTGCGTCTTATCCAGTTATTCAGTGGTGCATGCAGGCTTTTAGGTATTGCAATCCCGAATCCGCCAGGTATGAAGTAATCTTTCATAATGACGACGCCAAGTATCATGGAAATAAAAGCGGCTGCCTTGCCCACAGCATGGGTTGTGGAAAAGAAGGATATGGCGCCAAGAAATCCCACTCCTATTAACACGTATGTTACGAATATGCCGCTTATGTATATCGAGCCCACCCTCAATAACCCGAACCTGTAGTCTGTATTCATCTGGAGCATGCCCATGGTAAAGGTTATGAACAGCAGCAGGACCGCAAAAGCGCACGGGTTAAAGCCGTCAATTAAACCTGCAACCATTACAATGGGAAGTGTTAGCGTTTGGGGGTCGATTGCCATATTTCTTTTCCTTCAAGCAACTATAAGAGTTCCGTGCATGCTGGGATTCTCCTTACCTCCGCAGCATGAATCGCAGTACCAGTGATATTCTCCTGTCTGTGTGGGGGTGAAGCTGAAAACCTTCTGGCTCTCAGGTAGGACTGTAAGATTCACATTGGCTAAGCCTGCGGTAAGGATGAAATTATGAATCCCGCCCCCGTCTGTATGCATTGAGTTATCTGGATTTATCAGGTTTATTTTCACAGGCTGTCCAACTTTTGCCCTGAGTACATTAGGCTCAAAACCAGACATACTGATTGTCATTTTAATAGCATCTTTGTCCTCTGGCTCCAGGGATGCGGTTTTGCTCATAACTAAATACGCAGCAGACCCAAAAATCGCAATAATAATCACTACGAACAGAACGCTCATATACGGCAGTTTTGCCGGATTATCTCGTCCTTCTTTTAGCATCTTTCTTTTATTTTTTCTTAACTTCGACATATTCCCTTATACCTCCCGATTAAATTTTATTCTTTATTTTATCTATTTTAATAAATATCTGGATTGCCTTCTGCCGGTACTCATCCATCAATCTCCTGTACTCCTCGGAACTTTCAGCCCCAGCATGTTTCTCAAATCCGTGAATTGTCTGGAAAATCTTTTTTTTCTCAAGCTCAAGTTCTTCCAGAGTGTATGCTTTTCCTACTTTCCTGAGGATTTTATCCTTAAAACGATAAACTAAACCTATTGAAAATAAAGAAATCAAACCGATCACAGCATATAGATAATTTCGCTCTTGCGTCATTTTAATTGGAATGCTGGCAGTTTCTCCTGCCTTGAGGTCGTTAAAAGTAATAACATTATATTCATTTCCGGCAAGTGTAAGTGTCTCATATAATCCTTCAAGGTCAATTCCACTTTTTTTATCAACGAACAATAAAAGAGAGGTGGTATTGTACACTGCACTTTTATTAAACACGTATCCTGAACTCTGTGACGGGAGCGTATAAGATACCTGCATCTCAAAGTTATCCCCCGGCTTAATAGGCTGCATCGGATCCATAAACACAACTCCTTCTTCCTGCACAAGGCAGCATTCCATTGCCTGGGTTTTCAGATTTTTAATATCCTGCGGGGTTGATATTGCAAAGAATGTATGGTTATCCTTACTGTAGTAAATCTCTGGTCCTTCATTCCTAAACACAACGCTCTCGGATATTTTGAGAGAACTGTTTTCTTTTGAGATGAAAATATGATCTAGAACGACTTTAATATTGTAGCTCTGGTTACTCAGATTATGTTCATTGGTGACATTTCCAATAATTTTTTCGCTCTCAATGCTTTTATCGGTTTGAGAAGAGGCAATGCTTATGAAATAAAATATTACTACGAGCACTAAAATGGATCCCTTTAGAGTTGTTTTCACTTTTCTTCCACCTCAGAGACAAATTTCTGATATTCTTCTTCAAACAGTTGTTCGTATTTTTGCTTGTCAGGTATGTCAGGTCTAATCCTCAGATTTGGTCTTTTAGTTATAATGTATCCAAGAAGCACGAAAACAAAGGCTAAAGATATACCGCCCATCCATAATGACATTGAACTGGCCTTTTCAGGATGTGCTAGAATTTCCTTGCCGTATTCTGCTTGAAGTGCTGAAAATATCTGTTTTTCTGAAAAACTCACTTCCTTCATTGAATTTATTTCTTTTTTAACCTGTATAGCAGTGGAGCAATCGCATGTTGAAATAATCATAGCGCATTCGCAGGGGCAAATAAGATGGGAGGTCATATCTCCTTCTGCCGTGAGAGCATTTACTGGAACAATTCCCGATATCAAAATAAAAAGAATGATTATTTTGAACATACAATGCCCCCGTATTCATCATTTATCTCTACAGGCTCCGATTGATAGAGGAGATGCGGGTTGCCCCGCTCTTTCCTGAATGGTTACTCATTCTGTTCTATGTCCTCTATCCGCTGTTCAATAGTCTTCTTCAGCTCGTCCCTGTTGTCTCCTTCTTTCTCACGCTCAAGCAGCTCTTCCAGGATATCTATGTCATCCACATGCGCTATTATCTTCTCAAGTGTGGGTACAGGCTGGTTAAGATCAAGGTTTAATGCAACTTCTTTTAATTGTTTTATAACGGCTACTGACTTTTCCTTGTATTCTTTCTTGAGTTCTTTGTACTCTTCATCTGCAATCTCTCCAGCATTGAATTTATTTTCAAGAGCCAGTATAGATTCAAACATGGCGCTCTTTTCGGTCAGCAGTTCGTCAAAGGACATTTCGTTAATGTCTTTTCCAGGAACATTTCCAAGTACAGAAACATTTCCCAATACAACATC
>NZ_FZMP01000040.1 GCF_900196725.1 Candidatus Methanoperedens nitratireducens
AAAAAAGGGGAAATGAGTAAAGAGGAAGCGGAAAAATTCGTAAAGGAAGTTTTATCTGAGAAAGAAAAACAGGCTAAAGAACTTGAAGATAAAATAGATGAGCGAGTCAAAGAAAATCTGAAAAAGAGCGGGGTAGCGATGAAAAGCGATATCACAGCTCTTGAAAAGAAAATCGAAAAGCTTGAAAAAACGATTTCCCTGACACCAGAAGCGGTTGAAGAACTTGCCCAGGAAATGATAAAAAAAATCCAAGAAAGAAAAACAGGTCAAAGAACTTGAGAATAAAATAAATGAGCTAAATAGTTATAAATAAAACTTTTTCAAAAAGGGGTGGTGGAAGCGATGGGAATTATTTGAATATATTATATTAATTCATCCTGTTAATGTGAAACTGTATAGGGAGCATGGAATTAGATGTAAAGGGCTATAGAGAATATACGAGATATTAAAAAGAAAACGAATTAATGGTTAAATATAAATATACATATATGGTTGAACCTGCTGGGGTTATTACAATTTACTACGCTAAGTTGATAAAAGAAAGAGACGATGGATTAGTTTTATTGCAACCTACAGAGGCAATGGGTAAAATTGTTACACCAAAAGATGAAGTCTTCGACACCCTAGATGCCGCCCGCCGTGCTGTAAAAAAACTGAAATCAAATGACCCATATTTTTCGTCATTCATAGTCAGAGAGGTGATACAAAATAAATGACAGACATTAATGGGTAAAATAGGTGACGAATGCAACAAGTCTAGTAAGTCCGTCATGCGACACCAATTCTCAAGTCCCAATTATGCGATAGAACCTGGGATTTCGATTACCCAAGTTCATTTCTATTTTTTGCTTTCGTTTTCTTGGATTTAGTTTTACAGTCGGGTATTGGTCTTTATCTGTTTTTACTACTTTCTGAATCAATAATAACATCAATTTTGCTAATTGGAATTTTATTTTCAAAATATATTGCCAATATATATCTACTAGGTAAGTCAAAATATTTTGGTCTATTCAAACGTTCTCCATATAACTCAGAATCGTTTTCTATAATATTTCCACTTCCGAAACTTGATATCTTAAAATTTATCCTACTATTTGAATTCATCTCTTCTTCGTTAATATGTAATTTAAAACTTTTATCAAAATGGATAAATCTATGATATTCTCTTCTTTTAATATTAATTACTGCATTTTTATTCTGAAAATTAATATCCATATCTATATCTGGCATGGGACAGACTTCGAAACCGTATCTTGATTTTAATTCTTCTTTACGTGCCAAATATTCTTTTATACTTAATATATATTTCATATCATTCTCCTAATCTTTATTTTCAGTGAGATACAAAACAAAAACAATACTTCCTTTTATACCAGACAAGATTGGAACATAAAGAACGTTTCATTCCAGAACAAAAACTGCGTTTAATATTTGTTAGTGCAGTCTTTGAACTTTTTTTATTAATATCTATCATCTAAATGATGCCATTATCTAGAGGGCACCACGAAGGAATCTCTGATAATTTAGGTATTTTTCTTGATGGACATTTTGGGTGGCCACATAATCCAGAAAATTTACTTTTAATATATCTACATTCCAGACAGGAAGTTATCGTATATTCGATTTTCTTTATCATAATTACTCTGTTGAACCATGACGATCATCGCAATTTACTATATTATGACTTCCATTTGCCCATACCGCCATAAATAACAATATGAACGCTCTTTTCAAGTGCTGTTGCATTTTTTTATTTCACTTAAAGCCTATCTCTGTAGGTTAATATATACGTGA
>NZ_FZMP01000114.1 GCF_900196725.1 Candidatus Methanoperedens nitratireducens
TTTATTCATAACTGGATTATGGGATAGTACCGGTGGCAATATATTTATATAAAAATGGAAAAATTTCCCTTTCAAGAGGCGCTGAGATATGCGGAGTAAACATAGAAGATTTTAAAGAGATACTGAAGGATAGAGTATAAAAATCGAAGTACCGAGCATACCTTCCAATGAGATTGATAGGGAGGTTGAGGTAATATTGAATTTATAATCGTTGATACCGATATTTTAAGCATGTTTGCTAAGATTGATTCTATTGATATCTTAACAGAGCTTTTCACGAACAAAGTTGTTTTAACTCCAAAGATACATGATGAACTTTCAGTACCTTTAGAATATGGCTATGCTTATCCGCATAATGTATTCATAAAAATAAGAACAATTCCATTAAGCGATGAAGTAATAGAAGAATACGAGAAATTACAAAAATTTTAGATCTTGGAAAAGGAGAATTAGAAGCAATCGCATTTTGCAAAACAAGAAAATGTATATTTGTAACTAACGATAAAAAAGCAAGAGAAGTTGCGAAAAAGAATAGCGTACTGGTTTTATCTTTACAGGCGGTATTAAAAGAGATTTTTGAGGAATAACTTTTCCTATGGCTATGGCTTGTGGAAGAGTTTTAAAGGCACAGAGGCATTTTTTAAGTATTCACCTTTTCGGCATAAGATAAATCTCTTCAGAGTCGCTGTCATACCCTATTAACCCGGCGTGTCTTGTCCAGTTGATTATTATCCTGAAATAACTGTCGGTATCGGCAGAGGGTATCCTTCTCTGGATGAATTTGAGAACGTCCTCCTTACTCATCCTGTACTCATCCGACTCCATGAGTTCGTTCCTGAGCTCTTTTATTATCTCCACACCTGCAACTTTATCCCTTATTATCTTTTTTCTCTCCTGTATGCCTGCATCAAGTAGTTTCCGTGCATCTGCTGTCAGTTCGATATTGCCATCCATAGTAACGGCAAGCCCGAGTATCTCCGCGCATCGATGGAAGGAAGGATTTCATCAAGCTCAAGATCAAAATCGGCAGCCAGGCGGGCGGCATCCTCCACTCCTCCTGCGTCATTGACTGCTTCAAGCAGCCCTATTATCTCGCTGATTGTTGTTTTTGGAAAAATCATGTTTTACTATATTATTAGTGAAAACACCTTATCAACCCATCGATAGAACTCAGGGTCTTTCCTGTTCCTGGGCCTTTCCAGTTCAATTCTTAAATCCGCCACGACTTTTCCGGGACGCGGTGAGAGGACGATTATGCGGTTAGCCATGTACACAGCCTCCTCTACATTATGGGTTACCATGATTACCGCATCAGGCGGCATGTTTTTATCTGCCCACAGCATCAGCAGTTCGTCTTTTAAGTTCTGGGCTGTCAGTGCATCAAGAGATGAGAACGGCTCGTCCATACACAATAGCACAGGTTCCACAGCGAGAGCGCGCGCGAACCCGACTCTCTGCTTCATACCTCCTGAAAGTTCGCGCGGGTAGACCTTCTCAAACCCATCAAGCCCTACAGATTTAATATATTTACAGGCTATATTTTCTCTCTGTTTATCATTCACACCCTTAGATTCAAGTATGAGTTCTATGTTCTCCTTGACCGTAAGCCACGGGAAAAGCGCGAAGTTCTGGAAGACCATGGCAACTTTCGGGTTATCGGGCGCTATTACTTTACCTTTAAAAAAAACCTCCCCTGAAGTAGGTTTCTCAAGTCCGATGATTATCCGCAGGAGAGTGCTCTTTCCACATCCCGATGGGCCCACGATACAAATAAAATCGTTGTCTTCTACAGCGAAATTAATATTTTCAAGAACCGGTATCCCGGTACCATCAGTTTCATAGGTTTTCGATACGTTTCTTATCTCTACCAGCATTCATGCCTCTTAATCGAATTTATATTTAGCCAGCGCTCTCCTGTATAAAGGCTGCCATATAAGTCTATTCAGGAATATAATGGTTATAGCCATACCGAGCACGGATAACAGTACCATACTTGAATCCGGCGACTCAAATGTCGCTTTATCAAGCAGATACCCTATCCCGAAAAGGTGGTATTCCTGCCCTTTAAAGACAATGTATTCGGCAACTATAAGCGTGTTCCAGCCTCCTCCCCAAGCGGTTATGCTCCCTGTGATAAATGAAGGGAACATTGCAGGTAAAAGAACTTTTTTCCAGTAGAGCTTTCCTTTGACCCCGAAGGATGTAGCGGCATTATCTATATCTTTCGGGATTGACCTTACACCTGCGATCAGGTTAAAAAGCAGGTACCACTGCATCCCGAGCAGTATGAGGATAACAGCCGCAATATCCAGGCTTCCGTATTTTATGAAAATAACGACCATTGCCGGGAAGAGCGCGATCGCAGGGATGGAAGCCGCGATTTCCATCAGAGGCATGAGGTAAGATGAAGTTTTTTTGTTATTCACTATATAAACGGCTGCCGGAATCGTCCATAAGGTACAGATTACGTATGCTGCGCTTAACCGCAAAAACGAGTACACTATTGCAAGCGGGATGGAATAAGCATCAGCCGGAAGGTTCAGCAGCAATTTAACTATGGAGATAACAAGCTCATATATGATATAGACAAGGCTCAGGAATAAAATAAGAAGACCTGAAAATTTCATGGCGGTTTTAATAATTTTATGTTTGTAGAACTGGATATACAGTGATACAGTTATCTTTGAAAAAACATCGAAGATAAATCGGAATACTTGTTTGATTGCCTTTACATTAAAGATGAACTCACGCGGTCTTTTTTCACCTGCGTACTCATAATTATACTTGTCAGCCCACGATTGCATCGGTCTCCAGATAAACAGCTCAAGTAAAAGTATGATAATTATCAATACGGATAATCCAACAAGCATGAGGGCTATTTTCCCTGAATATGTCGTGTCTATCAGAAAGCTCCCGAGCCCGGGGAGTTTATACGTTCCCGACCCCGCAGAGATGAGCTCGGACGCAACTAAAAAAAACCATCCTGCCGACCAGGACATGATGCTGTTGTAAACCAGTTTCGGGACGCATGCAGGAAGTGTGAGATTCTCAAGGCGCTGCCATCTTCGAACCCCGAAACTATCCGCAGCTTCTATGAGCTCTTTCGGGATAGTGGTAAGGGATTCGTAAACCCCAAAAGCCATGTTCCATGCCATGCTTGTAAAAATCAGGAAAACTGCCGCAACTTCTACTCCCGGCCTGCCCGGAATAAGTCCAATGAAGAAAAGGACAGCAGCAGGGAAAAACCCCAGTATGGGAACGGATTGGAGAATATCCAGGACGGGGAGCATGAACCTTCTTGCCCTTGTATTTGTTGCGGCGACATAACCGTATGAAAGAGCGAAGCAGAGCGCAAAGAAGTAAGCGACGCTCATCCGCAGTAAAGAGGATGCAGCGTAGTATGGAAGTGATCCAAGCTCAAGGAAGTCTATAAAATCAAAAAAATAGAAAGCTAACGTGATTGTGATCAAAAAGAGTATGATTGCAAGGATAAAGTGTCCTTTTCTCATTGTTAGCTGCATTCACAGCATAAATAATAACTCTTTTTAAAGTACCCGCTGTTTATATGAGAGATCGCTTACTGCGCATCCCGCTTTCCGAGCCTTCCGCCCGCTATCTGCCCTGCAACATCGGAAAGCACAAGCAGCGGTATAACAGTCCAGTTAAGACCTGAAAATATCCGCAGCAGGAACACGAAAGGCACAGGGATGTGTATAGCCATCATCCACTGCCTTGAGAACCTCGTGGCTTTGCTTTTGTTTTAAGTTAAAATCCGGTTTTGTGAATTTAAAGCGAATATTCTCCGGGCAGGGGATTGTATTGAAATCCCCGCCTCTTGAAGAACAGTTACTTTACATCAGGCGTAAAATACATATATCCTTAAATTCATCTTAAAAGGAGGAAATGAATATGCAAATAGACCCGGTTTGTGGAATGCAGGTTGATGAAAGCACGGCACAGTATAAGACAGAGTACAAAGGGAAAACATACTACTTCTGCGCGCCAGGATGCAAGAAAGTTTTTGAATCGGAGCCTGAAAAATACCTTAAAGGCGGACCTGTTGGCATGGGCGGCGAGAAAAAGCCCTGGTGGAAGTTCTGGTAGTTCCCGGTAGTTTATATTAATTTTTTCAATTTAAACAAACGAGAGAAAATGAGACTATCGATTATAATAGTACTTTTTACGATTATTGCAGTGACCGCAACAGGATGTATATCAAGCGACCAGCCTCCTGCAGATTTACTTGAGCCTCGTGAGAATTCGGACGCCGGTATAACAATAACAGCAACCTATCTCCCTGACATCACGGATGCTACAGCTTTTGAGATCAAGGTCACTGCTCACAAGGATTATAACGATGCGTTCGGGAATATCTCCTATCTCAGGGATTCCGGAGGGAAAACATACAAGCCTGTTTCCTACGAAGGCGGTGGGGGACATCATGCAAGCGGAGTGCTCCGGTTCCCGAAGATCGATGGCAAGAGATTTGAACTTGTTATCCAGGATGTTGCAGGTGTAAAAGAAAGGGTATTCAAGTGGTAATATAACATGCCAGGAAAACAAGCTTTTAAAAGCTTTTTAAAAAATCCTTTTGTTTTCGGATCAACGATGGGGATACTTGTAGTCTTTTTCAACATCTCTATTGCTTCATTGGCAGAGGGTTCTTTAAAAAGCGGTTATTCTGTTTTTCTTGATAACGGCATCTTCGTGTACCTTATCCCCCTGGCGGTCGGAGTCCAGATGGGGCTTTTCAGGTACCACAGGAACCTGACAGCGGGAAACGTTTCCGGCTCCGAGAAAATGGGCATGGCAGGCTCAGCCACTTCGTCCATTGCGATGATAGCATGCTGCCTGCATCATGTGAGCGATCTGCTGCCCGCGGTGGGCTTTGTTCTTGCAACATCGTCGTTCCTTACTGAATATAAAGATACTATCATAATCATTGGATTATTAGCCAACCTGGCAGGCAGCGCCTATATCACAAGAGCCATCTTAAAAGACAGGTCAATTATATATGGAAATAAAAGTGCACTATGATTTTACCCAGCAGGAGCTGACAGGCGAGATGGATATTGTTGAGCTTCTGGAAGGCTCAAAGCTCAAAGAACTATTGCAGCTCATTGATGCAAAAATAGTTAAGGCAGGAGAAGATAAGAATATTGATACCACGTATAAAACCACTCTTGTCAGCGGGCAATTGAACGGATGCGTGGTCTTCATAAACGGAGCTGCGCCTGAGAAACTGCTGGAACAGGAATTGCATGATGGGGATAACATTGAATTTGTTTACGGATTCTGCGGTGGATAATGAACGGATTGATTGATTTCATAAACAGGAACTATATTGAAGGCATAATCAATGATACGAGCTATAACCATATCGACATGCTCACGTATGTCATTGTTTTATTTGCTGGTGTTTACGGCGTCTTAAGATTATTGAACAAGTTGAGCATCAGGATCGATGAAGAGTTCGTGCTTGCTACGGTACCGTATGTTCTCATGGGTTCGGTATTCAGGGTCATTGAGGATGCAAACCTCCTTTCTCCCCCTGTCAAATATCTTTTCATCACGCCGCTTATTTACTTTGTGATCTTTGCTGTATGTTTTGGCATCCTTCTTTTGACGAGGTATCTTGAGAGGACCGGGAAAATAGAGAATTATATTAATACATACGCAGGCGCAGGGATAATAATATCAATAGCAGGGATTATGTTCCTTGTTTTTAATTCCCGTAACTGGAATTCTGAAATCCTGATATATAGTCTTTTCCCTGCGATAGCATTAACCGGCATCATAAAAAAAATTTCTTCTACTATTGGTATGGCATATCTTCGCAGCAGGGTTTACTCCATTGTAATCTTTTCATTCCTGCTTGATTCATTTACAACCTATATTGGCACCGACCTGCTGGGATATACGAACAAGCATCCTTTTAGCACTTTTCTGGCTTCTGCTTTCGGGACAGGGATAATATTGATACCCCTATCTCTGGTCCTGGTGCTGTTGATCATCCTCGTGCTTGAAAGGGATTCCGGAAAAGATACGAACAATGATGAGAAGTATATGCTTATACTGACTCTGATCGTTCTCGGTCTTTCTATGGGCGCAAGGAATCTGATCGGGATTACCTTGGGGGTCTGATGTTTACTCACTATCAACGGTCGGAAAATATCCGGACTTAGACATCATTTATTACAGGTTCGATTACCCTGAACGCCTCGACATCCACCAGCCCCATATCCGTTATCTTAAGCGACGGGATGACCGGCAGCGCCAGGAAAGATATCTGTATAAACGGCGCATCAAGCCTGCATCCCATCTTTCTGACCACCCTGTGCAACTCTTCTAATTTCTTGTCCACTACAGTTGCGCTCTCTGTGCTCAGGATGCCGGCAAAAGGAAGGTGCAGGTAATCTATTACCCTGTCTTTTGCAAGCACTATCCCTCCCTGGAGTTCCCTGAGCTTGTTAGCGCAAAGCGCCATATCCTCAAAATCCGTGCCAACGAGAATGATATTATGCGAATCATGCGCCATGCTCTGTCCTATTGCACCCTTTTTCAGGTTAAAGCCGCGGACAAAGCCCCTGCCTATATTTCCCGATTTCCCGTGACGTTCTATTACAGCAATGGCAAGTATATCGCGTTCTACATCAGGCAGTACAGCCATCCCGTCTGTTTCTAATTCCTCGATACTTCTCTCCGTGATGAGCTTACCAGGCACGATCTCTATTATATGGGCAGATACTTTCTTTTCCTCTGAGCGCAGCTTCAGGTCATCCGGGCTTATTTTTTTGCACTTCAAAGTCCTGAAAACATATTCTGGATACCGGATTCCTGTTATTTTTGGAGCTATTTCGCCTCGTATTATCACGGTCTTTATCCTGAAAGCCGCCAGGTCATCCAGTATTACAAGATTTGCTCTTCTGTCGATGCTTATCGAGCCAACAAGCTGGTCCACTCTGTAATGGCGGGCTGTATTAATGGTAGCCATGGAAATCGCCTGTACAGGGTCTGTCCCAAGCCTGATAGCAGCCCTTACAAGCGCATCCATGTGTCCTTTTATGAGGTCGGCAGGGTTTTTATCATCAGTAGCGAAGAAGAAATTTTCAAGGGATACGCCGTTTTGGATCAATTTCGGCATAAAATCTTCAAGACACTTCGCCACAGAGCCTTCGCGAAGCATTATTTTCATCCCGATGCGCGCTTTCTCAAGCGCCTCATCGTACGTTACAGATGCATGGTCGCTTGAAATCCCGGCGCTCATATATCCGAAGAGTTCCCTTCCTCTCATTTCGGGGCAGTGACCGTCCACTACAAGTTTCCGCTCAAGAGCCGACGATATCATTCTGAGCTTTTCAGGGTCGCCTCGCAGGACAGCAGGATAATCCATCACCTCGCCAAGCCCCACCACGTACTTCTTATCCAGGAATTCCTTTATCTCTTTCCTTCCGAGCCTGGTGCCTGAAGTTTCAAGGGGACTTGAAGGAACGCATGATGATATCATGACAAAAACGTCTATCGGAAGTTGTGTTGCCTCGCGCAGCACCAGCCTGATGCCTCTCGTGCCAAGGATATTGGCGATCTCATGAGGGTCGATTACGATGCCTGTTGTTCCGTGAACGAGCGATTGTTTTGCAAATTGCGTAAGTGTTACCATGCTTGATTCGAAATGCACATGCCCGTCTATAAGCCCGGGACAGACATGGGCGTTTTTTACATCGAGAATCGTTGTTTTTGCATCGGTCAGTTCATCCACATCGCCTATACCGGCGATGAACCCCGAGCTTATCGCTATGTCGCCTTTTAATATCTCCTTATGCATTACCGAAAAATAAATTAGTAAATTATATAATCTAAGCCACCATATATAGTGGCATGGATACTAACAAGCAGTATGCATGGTGGCTAAAAGCCCTATCAGGAGCAGATGAAG
>NZ_FZMP01000004.1 GCF_900196725.1 Candidatus Methanoperedens nitratireducens
TAGGTAGTATTAATACTCCTTAATGGCGAAGGTATTGTAAGATAGGAACCCAATTGCATTTATGATTGCAGCGGTTGCGGTCACTGTCTTGGCCCTCCTATGTTGATAATTCTGAAGCTGAATTTACTGGCAGATTTGTTGCTAACAAAAAATATTCATTGTTCCCCTTCTCTTTTCTGGCTTTTGGATTGTATTTCGGATTCAAAATCGCCACAATATTAAATACAGGTCTGCCCTTTTCGAATTGAATTTGTTGTTGTTGTTGCAGCGTAAAGTATCACGTTCAGTGCGTCTTGAATACTGTATTGTACCTTCAGGTAGTTTTATTATGGGGGTACCCCAATTTATTTTTTAGTTTACAATTCGGAAGTATGGGGTTTCGGAAGTACTGAATTAAAACAATACTTTTTTATTATAGAAAAGATTAACAACACCTGTAAATCAAAAATGATAATATCACTATTTATAAAGTGATTTAAATTTGCAAATGGCAATATTGCCATTTAATAGTTAATCATGCCATGCATAGCGATCTATCGCATTTGACCCTACAGGTAAGGTTACTCAATTTCAGCGGGGTTGATTGGTAAATTTGGTTAAGATATCCCAAGCTCTTGATTTCCTGGTATTTTCGAACTTATACATTTCCCTTGGTGCTATGAGCCTCAGCTATGTTCTTTTCAAGCTCGCAGGAACTCAGGTAGATTATATAATATTTATACCGTTTCTTATTATGTTTGTAATTTACACGTTCAACAGGAAGACCGATGCGAGAGAGGATGCATTAAGTGATCCAAATAAATTCAAATTTAATGAACTGTACAACAAATACTTCCTTGCATTTGCCTTTGCAGGCTTCGGATTGTTAGTTGTCTTTAGTTTTACTAAAGGCATAAAATACGGCCTGGAAGTTCTTATGCCTTTTGCAATAGGTATTCTATACAGCAGCAGGATTTCCTTAAAATCAAAAATGATACGTCTGAAAGACATTCTCTTTTTTAAAAATTTTATTGTAGCCATAACATGGGCTTTTGTGACAGTAATAATACCGGCATCATTCCTGAATATACCTTTTAAACAGGATATATACCTTCTCAGCTTCTTCGTTTTCTCAAGACTGCTGATAAGTGAAATTTTTTGTGATATAAAAGATGCAAAAGGCGATCCTGAAGCCGGTACAAAAACAATAGTCACTGTATATGGGCTCTCATTCACAAATAAGCTTCTTTTTTTCCTGAATATCGCTTTTACATTAATCTTGATTATTGGGTATTGGGTGGGAATATTGAGTACTTTTTTGCTTGAGATATGTATTTTTAGTGCAGGCTACGGATTTTTCTATATATTATTGTACAATTTAAAGCTCATAGAAATAAATAAATTATCCAATATTATTGTTGATGGACAATTTATCACCGTTGGATTTTTTGTATTCTTGACAACATCTCTCTGATCAGGTAACCCGGAAGAACATTATTTAAAACCTTATCTTTTCTATTTCCGATTCCCTCATATTGTTCTCCATCTTCCAGTCATCAAGGAACTTTACTTTACCTGCCATGTTTAAATCATTTTTCATCGATATCACTAACCCACCCTGGCATCCACTACCACATGCCACACTCCCGGCGAATATTTCTTAATCCTCCGCACATCAATTATCTCCGCTCTTTTCCCAAGCCTCCCCGCAGCCTCAATAACCCTCCCAACAGGGCGGCTTTCTACCGCCTCAGGCACAGCCTCATGGTAATGAAGAATCCCGCCGGGTAAGAGCGCACTGATACCGTGCCCAAGGTATTCGTGCGCATCCAGATATCCCATGAGCACCCTGTCTGCGACCCCGCACGGGGTAACGAGCGCGCAGTCCCCGCGTATGGGCTCTATAATCTCCCCGACTTTGTTAAGCTGGATGTTCTCTTTCAAATAACCGAACGCTACCGGGTTGAGCTCAATGGCAATTATTTTCCCGGGTTTTGAATGCACTGCCATGGGAATCGAAAAATACCCGATACCAGCGAACATATCCACGACGGTTTCACCCTTTCCCAGCTTGCTCATCCGCTTTTTTTCAGTAAGGTTTCCCCGGGAGAACATGAGACGCATGGCATCTATTTTAAAAAGGCAGCCGTTCTCCTTATGAATTGTTTCAGTCCTGCTGCCTGCGATTATTTCACGGTCAGGCTGTCTCATTTTGCCGCTTATCCCCCTGTCAAGAAGCGTGGTCTTGCATCCCGGATAAATGGACAGCAGGGCATTCCCTATCTCTTTTTTATGTACCTCAAGTTCCCTGCGCAGCGATACGATGATTATATCCCCGAGGATCTGCCATCCTGAAGGTAAAAATAGTTTCTCGCTGTCCGGCATATCAAGGATTTCACTGAGTGTTTTTCCTGGGATATAAAATTCAGGATTAGCCTGCTCGATAAGAATAAATTCGTCATTTTTAAACGAATCCGTAACCGGGATCTCCACAAAACCGTCCTTTTCCACAAGCTTTCTTGATTTATCAAGAGCGCCTTCAAGAAGCAGTTTCTGCCTTACCGGTTCAGCCTCCGCCGTGCTGGCACGAACAGCTTTCATGAATTTCTTGCAATGAAAACTATATCGCTCAGGATAGAACTTGCGGTCTCAATAGAACCTGCGCCCTTCCCGCTGATCGTTATCCTTCCTGCAAGGTCGGTCTGTATGGATGCCACGTTCAATGTGCCGCCCACGGCAAGAGGGTGCCTCTTCGGAACAAGGCGCGGTGCAACTGTAAGTTTGCCCTCTGTCGCTTCGCAGATAAGTTTTATCAAATAGTTGTTCTCATTCGCAAGCTCCAGCGCCTCAGGGGTTATTTTAGTGATGCCTGTAACATCCACATCGTGATACGTAGCGTTATCTCCGAAGACCGAGTTTGCAATAATGACAAGTTTGCATGCCGAATCAATGCCTTCCACATCATATGTGGGGTCAGCCTCAGCTATTCCAAGCTCCTGCGCCTCTTTAAGCACAAGCTCATACGGCATCCTTTCTTCTGCCATCCGTGTAAGGATATAGTTGCAGGTCCCGTTAAGTATGCCTTCAATCCCGACGATGGTATTTCCGGCAAGAGCCTCATGAATGAGGTTGAATATCGGAACAGCCCCGCCCACGGTCGCCTCATACCTGAACATCACGCCGTTATCCTCGGCAGCTTCCTTTAATTCCGAGAACCGCAGTGCAAGAGGGCCTTTATTGGAAGTGACCACATGCTTCCCGGATTCAAAGGCGGAAAGCATATTACCAAGTCCCGGCTCGCCGTCCTTTATGCTCGTAGGTGTCGCTTCAACGACAATATCATGGTCGGTACCATTGATAAGGTCAAGTACGCCGTCACTGTCTGCTGCAACGGTGCCGGTCTGTTTTTTCCTCGCGATCGCATTTTTCAGGTCTATTCCCTGTTTGTTGACCTCGCACCCGCCCGAATCCGCAATCCCTACTACACACAGATCGATGCCCTGTTTATGAAGGTACTCCTGCTTTGACAGGATGGAGCGCGCAACTCCCTGGCCGACAGCACCGAAGCCGATGATGGATAATCTAACTGTCTTCATGCTGCCCCCGAGTTAAGCTTGATAGGCTCTATCATGAGCAGGTCTTTTGTCTCTGCCACGTCCCTCAGGATTTTTACCGCTTTTTTCAATTCATCCTCACCGACCGCATTGATCACAAGATATGCCGAGGAAGTCTTCTCTATTGCTGGCATGGAAATCGAAAGGTCAACCACTTCCGCGAAACCCGTTGAATCTATCCTTTCGATAGTATCTCCGATATCCGAATGGATAATATGCCCTATGAGAACGACAGAAACAGAAGACCGCAGCCGCTCCTCCCCCACTCTTGCAACTCTGACCCCGCTGTTCTCAAGCCGTTCGGTAAGTTCATTAAGGACGCCCTGGTCTATTTCAAAAGTTACCTGTACAGGGATTGTTCCTCGTGGGGTTTTCTCTTCGTGCTGGTGAACAACGCTCATAATATTCCCGTGAAGCTCTGATATGGGCGAAAGCGCCAGAACCAGCTGCCCCGGAATATCCTTGAGTTCAAGTGTCATCGAAACAATCATAGCCATCCACTATGCACAGGTGAGTAATAAGTTTATTTGGTGGTAAGGTCCCGCCACGCAAGCAGCCCGCCTGCCGCAGCAACCGAGCCGCCGAGCAGCACCACGTAAAGCCCATACCCGACTCCCGACTGTAAGGTGGCTCCGAGGAATTCTCCTGAGAACTGACCTATACTCTGCAGGTTAACAACCCCGCCTCCGATTATCAGGAGCCCACATGCGAACATTGCCAGGCTCTGCAGTTTCTCGCGAAGGAACACAGCGACCGCAATGCAGGCAATGCCGAGAGCAAGAACACCGACACCCTGGAAACTCCAGTCCGCTTTTCCGCTCACAAGCCCGAGCAGCATACCACTGCCATTTACCCATCCCATGCCATTCACCGACAGGCTGGAAGCTAAACCTAAAGCGCCTGCGCTTGCACTTGCAGAATACCATGGGAGAAAGACACTGACAACCGATATCATGCCGCCGACCATAGTTAGAATCTGACTTTTTTCAAAATTGTTTTTAGTACCCATAATATCACCCTTTTTTGCTATCATTAACTGGCATTTATATAAAACATTCGTCCTTTGATTACAACTAATGGAGACTATATCTCATCTCTCTTCAACCAGCCGCGCCACAGCATATGCAGGGAATACTTTTGAGATTTCTTTTCCATATTTCCCGGATATCAGAACAACATCAAGCCCGATCTCGCAAGCGGCTTTTTTAACAAGGAACTCACCGAGACCGCATGCAACTACCCTGTCCAGGTCATGACGCTGCGCAACATCGCTTATAGCAGATGCGATATCGCTGACCTGCTTTTCCATCGCCTGTTCAGCGATCGAAAAAACCTCTTTTTCTCCCATCTCCGTGAGGTCGGCGCACACCACACGGGCTATCCTCCTCCGGGCATCTATCATGGTTTTCCCTGCGCCGTCCGGCGTGTCGCAAGTGTAATCCTGCCCGGAGATCATTCCCAGCACCAGATAGGCATCTGCAGATATTGCAAAAAGTTCGGACGAGATACGTGATGCTGCACCGCTGATATTTACAGAATCAAGGATAGCTGCCAGGTTCGTGCGCAGCGCGCCGGTGTATACAAGCTCTCCGCGTTTTAAGCGCTCAAAGTCTGTTCCGGCTGCAAGAGATTTACCGTTTCTGACCGGAATTATATCCGTTGTGGTCGAGCCGGTATCTACGAAGATGCAGTCCTCAAAATCCCTGCCTGCAGTAAGCGCTGAGGCTGTCCAGTTGGCTGCCGCGATGGTGCGCTTTTTTTCTTTTGTGAACTCACCGCTGCTATCAAGGAACCATGCATCTTTGAAGGCACTGTTAACAGCATCGACAATGTATGAGAGCCCAGCCTCCTTATCAGGGAAACAATCCGCAAGCTCACCGGTCACTACCACTCCTGTTCTTTCCGGTTTTAAGCGCCGCTCAATATCAATAAGCACTTCCGGAAGCCTTGTATTTTTCCAGAGAGGGATATAATGCAGTTCTACGGTTTTGCCATCACTGGATGCTGCCTTGGTGTTCGCGCCACCTATATCTATGCCTAATATCATAAGATACACTTTGGTGAATGTAGTTAAAAAAGATATTGAATATAGAAAACTTCATATGTTGCGAAGTCATATTATAGACCAAGCGAAGCCACCAATAAAATTGTTGGTAGCATGCTTTAAAAAAGGAGTGGAAGATACGGTATGAGATAGGAGTAGCATGGTATTCTATTTGATTCAGGATTACTGTTGCCAGCAGGCATCGCCAAAAACGGGGAAAGGTGTTAAAGGATGAAAAAAGGGAGAAGCAGATGGGAAATTATCATGGATATGCTCAAAGCAATAAATGAAGAGAACAAAGCAAGAAAGACCAGGATAATGCAGAGAGCGTATCTTGACTGGAGGAACTTTGAAAGATATCTTGACTTCCTGTTAGCCGAGGGTTTCATAACCAGGTGCGAAACGGACGCATGTTATGAACTCACGGTTAAGGGGAAGGAGATGTTACGAAGATTAAAGGAAGTGGACGAGATGCTCGGTTAAGCCGGAAGTTCCAGCAATCTCAAGCCCGCCGGTGTTATTCTTATGCTCCCGTTTTGTTTGTCTACGAACGCCTGCTCTTTGAGGAAGAGAATAACTTCGTTTAACTTATCTGACGGCAGGTTAATCTCCCCTTGTATCTCTTCAATGCTGTGCCACTGTGAATCCCTAATCAGCTCTAATATTGAATCAAGTTCTTCCATATTGTTATTTATTTTATTTGCATTTGATTTATAACCCTTCGTTTCTGGGCTATATGTACCTGCTGTGTGCTTATAACATGTGTTCTTACTTATTAAAGTTATTTATTTACTGTGTTTAAGATAAAGATATTTAAATAAACTTAAATACTTGTTCAAGTTTTATCCTGTCATCTATCTCCTCAGAATAGCGTTTCTTCAGGGCTGCAAGCATGTCCGCAGGCAGTTTATTTTTCCCGACAGCAGGGCAGCGCTCATCTACAGCGTCCACATCAATAACGGGGTATAGCTCGCATAAAGTAGGGCGGCATCTGTATATGCGACAGCGCTTTTCCTTATTTAAAAAGATACACTGCCCTTTTATCATCTTCGCTGCAAAATATGTTCCCTGCTCCCCTTTCGCTTTCCTGAAATATTTTTTCGGGTCAAGTTCCAGAGCATATTCTTTTTTGACTTTTGCTATAAGCTCCGCGACCTCCTCCCCTGTCAGGACAGCACAGTTACGGCAGCAGAGGGAATCGCAGAGCCTGATGTCGCAATCCATGCTTCACTGCATTCGCGTCGTATTACCAGTTCTCAGCCAGGATCTCATAATATGACCGGGCGTGGCTGCATGCAGGGCATACTTCCGGCGCTTCTGTCCCTTCATGGATGTAGCCGCAGTTCCGGCAGTGCCACTTTACAGTGCCGCTCTTCTTAAAGACAGAACCTTCCCTGACGTTCTTCAATAACGCCCTGTAACGCCTGTCATGAAACTGTTCCACTTCTGCGACCTCTGTAAATGATTCTGCGACCTTCGGGAAACCCTCTTCCTGCGCGACATTTGCGAATCCGGGATATAAGGTGCCCCATTCGAGCTTTTCACCTTCAGCCGCAGCAAGAAGGTTGTCTGCGGTCTTCCCGATGACCCCGGAAGGGTACATTGCTGTTATCTCAGCATTGCCCCCCTGGAGATGCTTGAAAAATACCTTGGCATGTTCTTTCTCATTATCCGCGGTCTCAAGGAAAATCGCGGATATCTGCTCGAATCCCTCGTTCTTTGCTGCACTTGCGAAGTAAGTATAGCGGTTCCTTGCCTGAGATTCACCGGCAAAAGCTGCAAGAAGGTTCTTTTCTGTCTGGCTCCCTTTAAAATTCATTTTAAATCACTCTTAATTCGATTTATATTTCAAGTTTAATGATTATTTTGACTTTCATGTTTCATAAGCCTTTGGAACTTCAAAACCTGAAAATAGGCGTTATCACCCAACTCTATTTTCGCCCTCATACCATTGCAAGAATAATCCGGATTAAAGGAAATATTTAAGAACAGATGAAACATAAGTTAACTTGGGAGTGTTAAATTATGGTATATTTACTTGTACGGCATAAAGTCAAAGACTATTCCAAATGGAAAACTGTATTCGATGAGCACGCGACTACACGCAAGTCAAGTGGTTCCAGAGGGGGACGTCTCTTCCGTAATGCTGATAACCCGGATGAGATTGTGATCCTCTTTGAATGGGAAAACATTGAAAAGGCGAGAAAATTCGTCCGGTCAGAGGACCTGCAAAAGACTATGCAGCAAGCTGGTGTTTCTGATAAACCCGATGTGTACTTCTTAGAAGAAGTTGAAAAGGTGTCCGTGTAGTCCCGGTGATAAAAATTAAAAGGAGGCTAAATATGGCTAAGAGAGCAGAGGAAAAGCGCATAGTTATGCTTATGCAGTGGACGGGAGTTACAAAAGAACTCTATGAAAAGGTAAGAGAACAAGTAAACTGGGAAGGGGAAATCCCAAAAGGAGCAGTACTTCATATTGCTGCATTTGACGAAAAAGGCATAAGGGTTACTGATATATGGAAATCCGAGGAGGATCTCAATAACTTCATCCAAAACAGACTTACGCCTGTGACTAAAGAACTAATAGATACGGAACCGAATGTAGAATTACATCCACTGTACAATTCATTCATGCCCGGGCGTAGAGAAGGAGGACTGGAAACGCGCATAGTTGCGCTCGTAAAATGGGAAGGAGTTACAAAAGAAATTTATGAACAGACGAGAGAACGAGTGAACTTTGAAAGAGATGTCCCGAAAGGGTTAGTGATTCATATAGCCACGTTCGATGACAAAGGTATAAGAGTTAGTGATATATGGGAATCTGAAGAAGACTTTAACAACTTCGCCCGAGACAGACTTATGCCTGTGACTGGAAAATTAACGGATGCAGAACCAAATATTGAAGTATATCCGCTACACGCTTTATTCATACCAGGGGTGTAAAGAACCGGTGCTTTGAAAGCTGCACCAGATGTATGTAAATTAGTTCTGGAAATGAAAGAATGAGAATTTTATGCGCCCAAATTAAACCGGGAGTTAAAACTAAGAGACATTCTCACTCAGACCATGTAGTCTATGTTTTAAGCAATCATAAATCGAAAACCGCTAAAGGGAAGAGCAACCTCAGAGAGGAGGAGCTTCCCTTTTTATATTTCAGTCCCGAATTTTAAAGAGTCGAAGAAAGGGGAAAACCCGCTGGCATTTTATATGAATGCAGGTTAAATTTTTATTTCTTCTCAATCAGATAGGCGCCGATTATAATCACAACCAGAGCTATCACACTTGTAATTATACTTTTCCTCTGATAGTTGGTTTGAAAATAATACGATCTCGGGAAAATCCCGTTTCTACAAAAAGCTTAATAGCTGGCGAATCAAACTAAAAAGTAAGGGTTGGTGGGCAAAATCATGCAGGAAACAGAAGATACCGGATTAAGGGGGGTTGTGGTAGCAGGTACAAAAATAAGCGCCGTAGACGGGGAGAAGAGTAAACTGAGCTACAGGGGATACGATATCGAAGAACTTGCCAAAAAATCAACATTCGAAGAAACAGTCTATTTGCTGCTTTACGAAACACTTCCGACCAGGAAGGAATTGGAGATATTTAAAGAGATACTGGCTTCGCAAAGACAGCTTCCAAGAGGGGTGATCAGCCACCTGGAAAAAAGGAAGAAGACAGCCCACCCCATGGATGTGTTACAATCGGTGATACTTATGCTTGTGGATTTTGATAAAGACGCGCGGGTTGAGACAAAATCCGCGAATATGGAGAAATCCATAAGGCTTATTGCCAGGATACCCACGCTTGTGGCTGCATGGGACAGGGTCAGAAAGAACCTTGATGTAAAAAAGCCTGATGAGGGACTAGGGCATGCGGCAAATTTCCAGTATATGCTGCACGGGAAAGTTCCTGATGAAGAGATAGCCAGGGATTTTGATACGTGCCTTGTCCTCCATGCCGAGCATTCCTTTAATGCCTCTACTTTTACCGCAAGGGTTGTCGCCTCGACGCGCGCCAGTATGTATGCATGCATCGGAGCCGCGGTGGGCGCACTTTCCGGGGAACTGCACGGCGGAGCCAACACCCAGGTCATGAAGAACCTTGCTGAGATAGGTGATGTCGGCAGGGTAGAGGGTTGGGTAAAAACAAAACTGGATGCAGGGGAAAGGATAATGGGCATGGGTCATGCGATCTATAAAACCGGGGACCCCCGCGCCAGGATACTTGCCAGCATTTCAGAAAAACTTGCACAAAGGGCAGGAAATGCAAGGTGGTATGATATATCCAGGAAAATAGAGAGCATGACACGGAGCGAGTTCAAGAAACGCAAAGGAAAGGATATCTTCCCCAATGTGGATTTTTTCAGCGCGTCTGTCTATTATATGATGGGGATCGAACCTGACCTGTTCACCCCTATATTCGCTATTTCAAGAACGCCGGGCTGGTGTGCGCACATCATAGAGGAGAAATTCGCCGAGGCACAGCCAAAGCCAGCCCTCTACAGACCCAGCGCCCAGTATATCGGCAAGTATTGCGGTCCTGAAGGGTGTAAATACATACCAGTCGAGGAGCGGGGTTAGCACTTACCTGATGCCGGGAAGATGTGCTATTGCTGTGATGCTTATTTTGTTACACGATTATGTATTTGTATTTCTTTACCGCATCTGCGAGTTTTGCCCCCATCTCCATAGCTTTTGCCCTATCCGCTTCTCCCGGCATACCTTCTACAGCCACGCCCGGTTTGACCCAGTGGGGGTTGAACACGCCCACTACCCTGTCCATTGATTCAAGAGCTGCGACCTGACCGCCGTGACCGCTGGTAAAAAGCAATACGGGTTTACCGCTTACCTTGTTCCTTACATTGTAGAGTTCCTCAAAGAGGAGCTTAAGCTCTCCTCCCATGTACTCAAAAGCAGAATGCGAACCAAATGCGTATCCATCGGCTGAAACTGCATCTTCGGGTTTGACGTCCTTTGCCCTTTTCACGTCAACCGATACATCCCCCACTTTTCTAATCCCATCCGCGATCGCCTGTGCGAGCTTTTCGGTACTTCCTGTCCTGGACGCATAGGCTATCAGGATTTTCTTGTCATTAGCCATCTGACCATCTCCTGTAAATTGATTGTATCTAAATGAAATATAGTTTATGGTGCTCCAATTATGGATTCGCAGGCGCGATATTACCTTACATCGATCACCTTATCAAGTACAGTACTCTTAAACAGGTATACGATGATTTTCATATCGTATCCTCCTGGCTTCATTGCATCGGCAGAACTGTCGGTAGATATGGTACTATTAGTTACGATGTAACTCCCCTCTCCACCGGTCAAAGTTGCAGTGATTATCTGGTAGCCAACTGCAAAATCGGTACTTGAACGCCTGTAATCCGGTGGTCCTCCGGCGGGAACGATTGAAATCCACCAGTCGCCTGCCACGAGCCTGTCTCCCCCTTTGCTGGATTTTAATATCAGTGGACGAAGTCTCTGCATAAGATTGAACCGAAATCGAGCATCGAAAGTATCAATACGATCCCGGGCAGTAAAAGCACGCGTGTAACTGGCGAAATTGCATTTTCTTTTTTTAAAATTTAAAATTAATCGCCAATAATCTTATTAACCCGAAGGTTATAGGAGTATACGGTGTAATCTTGGACATTCTTGATGTTACAGAAGACCATATCTTTAAAACATTAGGCAGAGGCAGGGACCCTAAATATAAACCCAGACGCAAAGCTCAACTGAAAGAAACAGTTGAACCTTTTGATTTCAGCCGCCTGTTAGAATAACAATCAAGGTTAGTCCCGTTGTTTCACTGCCTGAGATTTTCTACCAGCTCTATCAGCAGCCCATCAGGATCTTTAAAGGAAGCGAGCTTCATGCTATCTTCCAGTTGTACCGGCTCTAATTCAAATACCACTCCTTTCTTCTTAAGCCCGGCTGCTGTAGCTTCGATATCATCCACAGAGAAGGCGATATGGTCGTTCAAACGAAGTGTGTTCTCTCCTATTTTGAGTTCAATACCTTCTGAGCGCTCCGGAATATCCCTGTGACCCATAAGTTCAATTCTACAACCGTCTTTTTCTACGAAGACCGCTGAGAGACCTGCCTCATCCATTTCTATTTTCATGGAAATCGAGAACCCAAGCACATCAGTATAGAATTCTACCGACCGCTGCAGATCATTTGTCAGAATCCCGATATGTTCTATCGTCTTAATCATCCGCTCTCCTCCTTTCTTTTTATAATATACGAACTATTTCATTTAAAGATTTCCTCTGCTTACTATGCTTTTTGACAAAACCTTTCTTCGGATACCCGAGCGGCGTGATAGAAAAAATGCGCTCATTATCCTTAAGTGATAGGGCTTTTCTCAGAATCACAGGGTCGTAGGCTGCAATCCAGCAGGTTGCGACTCCTTCATATTCAGCCGCGAGGATCATATGGTCGATTGCTATTGTCAGGTCTGTTTCTATTGAGTTATAGCCGTCGCTTTCCCTTACCCAGGATTCATTCACGTCCCCGACAACAACTAAAATATGCGGCGCATCCTGGAACCACGAGCGCGAGTAACACGGGCGCACCTTTTCCAGCATCTCTTGGGAAGATATTACCAGAAAACGCCACGGCTGGCGGTTCGCAGCAGAAGGCGCCAGGCGCCCCGCCTCAAGAATCCTGTTAAGGGTCGCTTCATCTACAGGCTTTGCGGGGTCGTAGTCCCTTATACTTTCCCTGTTCCTGATCAATTCGTAAAAATCCATAGCTCTATAAAATCCATGCAATCCCATATATCTGTTACTATCTGTGCTCTGATTTGTGATATTTGGCAGGCTAAATGATTAGCGTTCTCTGCAAGTGATAAAGCCATATGGAAAAAGAACATCCGATAGAGGCTTTAGTCCAAGAGATTAATCTGAAGTAACAGTCACATCACCATTTACCGTCACATTCTTTGTAATGTGTCCGGAACTACTTCTGTACTCAAAAACAGGAATGCCTTCATCCACTACCGGCTTACCATTGACAAACAGTTTCCATCCTGCAACTTCCCACCACCCTTCTGCTGATGTCTCCCAGTCAAAATCAATGGAAGTCTCACCGGAAATAAAGCCCAGGTCTTTATACACCTCCACATCCGAGCATTTGTACACCCGCAATTGCATCCTGCCTTTCGATGGTGTGGGAACTGTGGTAGGGACAGGAACATTTACCGTCACCGGGATAACAGCCAATGGAACCCTTATACCTTCGGTTCCGGAGCATACCAATGTCCGGGTTCCTGCATCTATCCAGGAAACAACTTTCAGGTCTCCCTCGCATATCGTAATTTTATACATGGCTGCGGGCTCTATAGATTTTTCACACTGCTGGATTCCATATGATGATCCGATTGCAGGGGATTGATTCTTACTATCGATGCATCCAGAAATAAGAAGTGCCAGCCCTATGATTACTATCAGGGTACGGATAAATGTTTTACTATAATACCACCTTTTTAAGTGCCTTAATCTATTTGGTAGTATAATTAATATAAATATATCGTTATTTGATTTGGAATTTGTTTACTGTTAAAGACTCCGCGATAAATCGCGAAGCATCGGCGCGTGTGCTCAGGGTTT
>NZ_FZMP01000089.1 GCF_900196725.1 Candidatus Methanoperedens nitratireducens
TTAAATGGAGCAAGGACTATATATAACTTATGGTTTATATATTACAATTACATTAAAAATTTCAACGCTATTAAAACATTACAATGCCGTTAAAATTTTTAATGTAATTATAATTTTCAATGGCATTGTAATTTTCAAGACTTTTGCAGGCGTAGAGATGAATATTGGTTTATTGATAATGCATTCTATACTAACCTGCTTGCACCAATCCAAACCCATAGATATTATCTCTGCCAATATCACCCAGATCGATTGCGTTATAATCCAAACTTTGACGAATTTCCTGCGGAGTCATGGACAGGTTTTTACTTTTAATTAGTGCCGCTGCGCCGCTTAGAAAAGGCGCTGCCATCGATGTGCCGCTTTCATTAGCATAACCGCCGTTTAACCATGTAGAGTATATATCTACACCCGGCGCTGCCAGTTCTATTTTGGCGCCGTCTGCGCTCCATACAGGCGCAATGTTGTTATAATCGACTGCCGAAACCGCAATCACTGAATCAAATTTTGCAGGGTAAAGAACATCATCGGTGAACAGGTTTCCATCTCCGCTGTTGCCTGCGGCTGCAACAAGAAGGATGCCGGCATTATAAGCATTGGCAGTAGTATCGTTCAGCGCCTGGGAATAAGTCCTTGTTCCAAGGCTCATTGAAATAATATCCATGTTATTCTGCACTGCCCAGTCTATCCCTTCGATAACATCCGAAATATATCCGCTGCCATAGGCATCCAGCACCTTTACAGCGTAAAGCTGCGCGTCCGGTGCAACGCCAATTACTCCGATGCTGTTGTTTCTGGCGGCTATGATTCCTGAAACGTGGGTACCATGACCATTATCGTCGTTCCATTTGTTGTTTTTTGATTTCCCAGCAAGATTGATGCCTCCAGATACTGTTAAATCGGGATGGTTGTTGCTTATCCCCGTATCCAGCACAGCTATCTTTAGATTTATACCAGTGGAGTTATTCCATGCTTCAGGCGCTTTTATTCTTGCAATGCCCCATGTGATCTGCTGCGGGGGTTGTGGAGGCTGGGGCTGTGATGGTTTGCCTGCTATCTGAACCTGAGCATCTTCTTCTACGTATTTTATTTTCGGGTTTTTCTTTAACTTTTCAGATACACTTTCTGGGATATCGGTTGAGATAGCGTTAATTATTTTGTACTGGGTAAAATTAGCTATGCCATGTTCTTTGATTATGTTTTGATCGATTTCCTCGGTGAATCCGACTATTACTGGCTTTGCATCTATCGCTGGTATCAATAGTAGCATAAGTGTGCATAAAATTAGAATTGTTCTAGTTTCCATTTCATTTCTCTCCCAATGATTTCATTCTGATTTTCTAACATACTTGAAATATGTTCACTGTAGGCTATAATACTTAATTTTATAACAATCTAAAAGAATAACGTATAGACTTGCTGCGAGGATGGAAGCAAAATTGAAAATTTACTTTTTACTTCTTCGCATTAGCTTGTAAAGTGCATACAAAATGATGATTAATATTATAATTCTAATAATTAAAAATATCTCTGGAGTACCTATTATCATTTTTTATACCTCTTATTTTGACAAAAAATAGAAAGATATCCTTATATATCTATTGGTAGGATACCTTTGCAGATTGCCAGTGAACTTGTGGCGTTCCACCAATTGCATCAAACCCAAAATCGGCTAAACTGACCGCTCCTACAGAACTTGTAGCGGTATGTACCTGCAATTGAAGGGCATATTGCGTACCAGATGTAAGGTATACAGATACACCACTGTTTGCGTTATTTGGCCCGCTAGATCCTTGAAAGCCAGTCAGGCTAACTACGTCATTCTGAGTAGTTACTGTTTGCCATCCAACTCCAGATGTATATTTATATAGAACAAAGTCTATACTTTGATCATCTGGCCATGCTGATCCTCCAGTCCAATCTAAGTAAACGTTCACTATGGCATTCCCTGTTTCTGGGGCAGTGAAGTACCTGTAGAAGTACCCGTCGGCATAATAAGAACCTAGAACCTCAGACCTGGCCGCAATTCTCTCATACTGTCCCGAAGGATATGTATCTGCTCTATTATATCCAACGCCCCAGCCACCCTTTGAGGCTCCCATTGCATCGACACCATAGTAGTTGTATGAATTACCTAGAATGCTTACGGAACCAGAATCAGACGCATTTGCTATTTTTGTAGGAATTTTGCTGGGTTTTTCATTAAGCAATGCTGATTCTCTTTCCGAATCTACGATTTGTTTCTTCAATTTTATTTGATCGTATTTGGGGTCATCTAGTATCGTAGAGAGTCTGTTATCTGCAACTTGCTGAGTTATTTCACCATTCTTAACTTTTTCTTGGATTTCTTTTATTTCCTTAACCGCTGCGTCTAATTGCTGGGCATATTGCTTCTCATCAAATTTTTTATTCAAATTTATCTGCTGAGCACTCACTGCAGGCACGATAGCTATGCCCACCAGCAGCATCGCCACAAACATCGCGCCTAATTGCATTCCTTTATTTTTCTTCATATTTTTTATTCCTCCATTTATATTTTCTCATCTTTACTGCCCTCAGACGCGGCGCTGGCTTTAAATAGCTTCAAAGCTAACACTACCATGCCTTCGGGCAAATGCTGGAGCTCAGTTGCTTACTTGAAACGGTAACTGAGCCCCACGTTTT
>NZ_FZMP01000242.1 GCF_900196725.1 Candidatus Methanoperedens nitratireducens
TACATCAAATATATTCATGTGTCACCAACCTACTCCTGTGTTCCGCTCAGCATTTCTTCTAACATTTCGTCGGTATTTAGCAGGTATCTCGCTCTTTCCATGTTTATTTCCTCAACCCTCTTCCATGAAGACCAGTTATGGATGAGTACTTTTTTGGGAAGAAGTTTCATGAAACCAGGAACCTGTCCCAGCATCTTCTCTATATTCTCAAGAGTATCTTCATATAACACATCGAGGTTGGCATTGGGATAGATATGATTTCCATTTCCCACATCAACCGTGATGTCGGCAAATGTCCCTTCATGACCAATTTGCTGGACGATACCCTCAGGTACATTTATTTCTTTAAATTCCATTTAATTCACCTTCTGCTTAGTCCCCTGAATTGATTCAGAGTCTTATTCTTGAACCCATTAGAAAAGTTTCTGTTGATTCTGGGCTCTAATACTTACAACCCCATAACTTAACATCTCAGGTATATATACCAATGAACACCATCATATATATAGTAATAACTTTCATGTATATTTTTTTTATAATATTAGTACTATTTACGACTAATCATTATATTTAAAGTAGCTATCTGCTCTTCCTGCCAGACTATGTCGTTTCTGTCCACTGTGAAAACAATCATTAACCTTTACATACGGTTGAGACCTATAGTAAAGCTCTTAAGTTTCTGTAATTTACGAATAATTAGCCGCAGATGAACGCAGATAAACGCAGATTTGTGGCGACGTATCCGCGTTTATCTGCGGTTTTGTTTCTCATGGTTATTACGGTTATTTCTGAACTCCACTATATATAACAGGAATCATGAGGTATAATTGAATAGACAGATAAACAGTAATCAGCAGCCAGAAGAATTTACCAGGGTTCGCATTCTACAAAAAAGCGCGAACGAAATCCTGGGGACTGTTGAAAGCCTTTTGGGGGCAAATAAACTCCGAGTAAGGTGTATGGATGGAATGGTAAGGCTGACCCGCATTCCAGGTAAAATCAAAAAAAGGATATGGATCCGCGAGGGGGACGTAATTATTATTGTTCCATGGTCTTTCCAGAATGAAAAGGCTGATATTATCTGGAAATACAGCCCTCCTCAGGTTAACTGGCTTGAGCGCAAGGGATTTTTGAAAATCTAATGTCAAACAAGAGGCACCGCACTTCGTGCGGTGGTAGTCACTTGATGTATGCCTAAATGTTTTTTTTAGACGTATAAAACCGTAGCATATTTTATGCGCTCCTAAAATCAAAAAAATACTCCGTTAGATATCTGTAATTAAACAATGTGAGTTGAATAGTTGAATAATGGTCTGAGGAAAAACTAAGATTTATTAATGATATACTCAATAACAGGTGGAATTGGACTTAAGTAGAAGAGTTGATACTAAGTATGAGCCAATTTCATATCGTAGCTATAGGCACATCGGCCGGAGGACTTAAAGCCTTATCAGAGCTTTTATCAGGCTTACCTTCTGACCTTCCGGTGCCAATCCTTATTGTTCAGCATCTTGACCCGCGGCATAAGAGCCTGATGGCCGAAATACTGCAGCGGCACTGCAAGATGAAAGTAAAGGAGGGTGTGCATGAGGAAACGATACAGCCCTCTACTGTGTACATCGCACCGCCAAACAAGCATATGCTTGTCGTCCAAGGAAAAATTAATCTCACCTCGACAGCATTTGTGCATTTCACCAGGCCATCGATAGACCTCATGTTTGAATCTGTAGCTGCTGATTTTGGTGATAAGGCCATAGGAATTATCCTGACCGGGACCGGGATAGATGGCTCGATGGGTATCAAGGCGATAAAAGAAAGGGGTGGAACAACGATAGCGCAGGACGAAGAGACTTCCGAGCATTCCGGGATGCCGAAAGCTGCTATTGCTACGGGTGCGGTGGACTTTATCCTGCCGCTTCAGGATATCGCGCAGGCCATAATTACACTTTTCAGAAGAGATCAAGAGGAATGATAAATGTCGAAAAACGATAGCGAAGCCGAAGAAGAAGTAACTGAAAACGAAACTAAAGAACTTGAAGTATTATTGCAGAAGATATTCGAGGAGCGCGGCATGGATTTCAGAGAGTATAAGAGAGCAAGTCTCAAGCGCCGCATCCAGAAAAGACTTGAAGCAAATAACCTGACCTCTTATGCTGAATATATAAAGCTGATGGACAGCAGCCCTGATGAGTACGCCAAGCTGTTTGATACACTGTTGATAAATGTGACTGAGTTCTTCCGCGACCCTGAGGCATTCGAAGTACTTGAGAAGGAAGTAATCCCTCAGATTATATCGCGAAAGAAGAAAGGCGATTCTATCAGGATATGGAGTGCAGGCTGCGCCTCAGGGGAGGAGCCTTATTCGATGGGGATACTGCTTGCCGAAAAGCTCGGAGAATCCATTTACGACTATGAGATAAGGATTTATGCTACAGATATAGACGAGAATGCCCTCATCGAAGCGCGAAGTGGAATATACAATGAGAGTAAACTCAAAAATATTAAGAAGGAATTCATCGGTAAATACTTCACTAGGGAGAACGGCAGCTACAGGATTAGCAAGATTATCAGGCAGAGGGTCATTTTCGGCAGGCAGAACCTGACCAAGGATGCGCCAATCTCTCACCTTGACCTTATTGTATGCAGGAACGTATTGATTTACTTTAACCATGACCTGCAGAATAAGCTCATGATGAGATTCCATTACGCCCTGGACAGGGATGGATACATATTCTTCGGAAAATCCGAATCCATGCTTATGGGTTCAAAACTGTTCAAGCCATTAGATAAGAAATGGAGAATATTCAAGAAGTCCCCAGACATTACGGCAGGGCTGACTGTCGGAGAGGGACAGCGCGCAGCACTGGAGGAGAATCTCATAGACAAGGCTATCAGGGATGCGAGAAGAGAATTCAGGGTTATGGATTTCTATATCCAGAGTATCATCCAGAATATCAGCCTGAGTCTCATTGTTATCGACAGAAATAACCTCATAACAATGTGGAATCAGGCATCAGAGGGGCTATGGCTGATAAAAGCCGAGAATGCAATAGGACGTAACTTTTTTGAGACTGGGATGGGAGAGCGATTGGCTGGTATAAAGGAGCGGATTGATGAGGTAACCAGAGAAAGAATAAATGTCAGAATAGAGGCACTGGAAGTTATCGGCTATAAGGGTGAGAAGAGGTTCATGGATCTAACTCTTGTCCCATTGATTGATCCCAATAGGGAGTTGCACGGTGTAATAATAACCAGCAGCGATGTGACCGAGGATAAAAAGCGCAAGGATGAACTCGAAAAATCGAATGAAGAATTCAAGTTATTGAATGAGAAGCTGGAGACCGCTAATGAGGAACTTAGGTCTTCCGATGAAGAGCTTGAGACCGCTAATGAGGAACTCAAATCTGCCAACGAGGAACTTGAGACTACTATTGAAGAGCTGCAATCTACGTCAGAAGAGCTTGAGACCAGCAACGAGGAACTCCAAGCGACCAATGAGGAACTGGAAACAACCAACGAGGAGCTCAGATCGACAAATGAGGAACTCGATACTACAAACGAGGAACTCAGGAGCACGGCTGAGCAGCTCAATTCTATTAACATGTACAACAAAACGATTGTCCAGAGCATGAACCAGAGCCTGATTGTATTGAACCGAAACGGTATTATCACAACATGGAACCCTGCTGCTGAGTTATTGTGGGGACTAAAGGAGGAAGACACTGTTGGCAAAAGTATATTCAGCTTTAGTCCTGAGCTTGGTATCAAAGTTGAAGTACTCAGGCAAAAAATCAGGCAGGTGGTAGAGAATAGAACAACATACCGTGAGGGTGCGCTTGAACATGTCGTACCGTCTGGTGAAAAAAGGCTCATGGAGTTAACAATAACTCCTCTGATCGACATCATGGACAAACCTGTAGGCACGGTTATACTCTCGCAAGATGTCACAGAAGAAAAGAGGGCAGAGGCAATCATTCAGGAGGCTCGTTTATATGCAGAGAGCGTCGTGGAGACGATACGGGAACCCCTTCTAATTCTCGATGCACAACTGCGAGTGAAAACGGCAAACCAGGCTTTTTATAAAAATTTCAATATCTCACCAGAAGAAATAGAGAACAAATTCATTTATAACCTTGGGAAGGGCCAGTGGGATATTCCCAGACTGCGAGAGCTGCTGGAGGAGATTCTCCCCAAGAATAGCCAGTTCCAGGATTTCGAGATTGAGCACGAGTTCCCCAGCATAGGACGAAAGATAATGTCGCTCAATGCCAGGCGGATATATCGAGAGGGCACTGGCACACAGATGATCCTTCTTGCCATTGAGGATATTACAGAGCGGCGGTGCGGGGAGAGAAGTTGAAAGATGCACAGCAGAACTTGAGTTCGATTGACAGTAATGGAGGCGAGGAGAGGTTTACTGTTGAGGCAATCCTCAGTAAGATTCAGGAGATGCTTATAGGATACTGAGAACGCCCCCTTTCCTTAATTTTCAGCTAAACTATTACAAACCGCGAAGCGCCGAAGGCATTTTTATAATCAAAGCGAACTGCAAACACGTTGCTGAATGCAGTCTCTCTATTCTGCACTTAAAACCTCGTGTATGGTTTTCAACAACCTCGTGGCATTATAAGGCTTTGGCAAAAAGGCATTTGAGTAATCAGCAACTTTTGCGAGCCTGTCTTCATCTGTTAATCCACTGACTGCGATAATTTTGGCTTCAGGACTAATTCTACGAATAGCTCGACTGCTCGTTTGACCATCCATAACAGGCATCATCATATCCATAAGGGTAACTTTGATTTTATCCATGTTTTGAGCGTACAATGCTACTGCCTGTGTACCATCCTCGGCTGTAATCACTTTATACCCGTGTGCCTCCAATGTCGAACTGGTAATCTCGCTAATCGAGGCTTCATCTTCGACAACGAGAATTAATTCCCCATGCCCAGTGACCAGTTCAAGCAGTTGCTCCTCTGCTTTTTGTGTTTCACTTGTTGTAGTTGCGGGGAAATAGACCTTAAATGATGTTCCTTTTCCAACCTCGCTATACACATTTATAAACCCGCTGTGACTTTTCACGATTGCTAAAGCTGTTGAAAGACCCAATCCAGTGCCTTTGCCATGCTCTTTTGTAGTGAAAAATGGCTCAAAAATTCTATCGAGTATTTTAGGAGGAATCCCAGTTCCTGTGTCTGAGACTGAAATAACAATATAAGGACCTGCTTTGGCATCAATGTTCATCCGTGCGAAGTTTTCATCAACTAAAAAATTTTCAGCAGAAATGCTCAGGATACCACTAAATTGCATCGCATCCCTGGCATTCACACACAGGTTCATCAGAACCTGATGCAATTGTGTGGCATCTCCAGATATAGCCCAAATATCTTTCTGCACGTCAGTTCTGATTTCGATATATTTCGGGAATGTCCCATTTGCTATCTTCACAATTTCAGTTATGATACTTGTTGCTTGAAGAACATTGCGCTCACCCTCAATACCGCGTGCAAATGACATAACCTGCTTCACGAGATTAGCTCCGCGTTGAGCATTTGTTTCGAGGATTGCCAGCAATTTCTGGCCTTGTTCATCCTTTAATTTTTCATTTAACATTTGCAGAGACAGCATTATTGGTGTCAGCACATTGTTAAGGTCATGTGCGATACCGCCAGCAAGCGTGCCTATGCTCTCCATTCGCTGTGCGCGCAGGAATTGCGCTTCTAATTTCTTCTTCTCAGTGATGTCGGTATTGATGATAAGTATTGATTTTTGTTTCCCTCTATTATCGCGCACCAGAGTCCAGCGGCTTTCGACATCGATATCCTTACTGTCTTTCGTTACCTGATGCAGTTCGCCCGTCCACTCTCCTTTCGCCATTACGCTCTTCTGAGCTTCGATGAGCCTTGGCGACTCTTCTTTATAGAGAAGCTCATTGGTATTTTTGCCTATTGTTTCCTCTGCGGTCCAACCATATAAACGTTCAGCGCCTTTATTCCAGTAGATGAGGCAATGATCAAAGTCACGAACAATAATAGCATCCTGCGCTTTGTCAAGAAGTGCGGCTTGCTCTCTTATTTGCGTCTCAACCTGCTTGCGTTCAATGATCTCCTTTCTCAGAAAAGTGGCTTGTTCTCGTATCTGGTCCTCTGAACGCCTGCGCTCTGTGATATCGCGAGCAATGCCGAATGCTCCGACCGCCTTTCCATTCTGAGTTTGCGGTTTTATTGAATATTCCATCATTACATATTCACCTGACTTCGAAAGAATGCGTAATTCTATGTTAGGTGATGGTATTTCTCCTTTCAGGATGCATTGATAAATCTCCTTTATGAAAGGTAAATCATCCGGATGGAAAAGAGACTTGAAATTTTTGCCAAGCCACTCATCACGTGACCAGCCAGTAATCGTTTCAAATGCGGGGTTCAGGGAAGTAATCGTCCCTTCCGTGGATATTGTGAAGATAACATCCCTTGCGCTTTCAACAAGACTTCGATAGCTTGCTTCTGATTCACCCATCGCTTCCTCAGCACGCTTGTGCTGGGTATCTGATCTTTCTAATTCGGCAGTCCTTCGACGCAGTTCCGCCAATTCATTAACGAGTTGCTCTTTAGTCTTATCTTTATCTTTCACCATTTTTATCTCTCAAAATAGCAGCAATCCAACCTATATAACTGGTTCCATCCTTTACTTGAACTCAATTTCATTAATAGATTTCCCATGCATCCCATTGTTATCTAGACATTTCTATAGTCAGATATTGCATAATCCTGACGTTGTCGCTCTCACCACGAAGAGTGTATACACATATACAAGAAAGACGACCTAAGAAATGAAACTCGTGTTCATAGGCTTTAACAATATTGTGATCAAAAACATAGACTGAAGAAGCACCCCGCAGATGCCGCGCAAATTTTATTGCGGAGTCCGTCACTTTCCTTCCTCCTTCTTTCTCTTTATGATTGAAATAACCTCATCACTATGTACAGAGATATTTAATTTCCCTAAATGCGAATCTCCTCCTCACATCTCTTACACGGGAAAACCATACCTTTGATTGTTGAAATGATAGGATGCCTATGATGCTGATGTCGGGCACAAAGCGATTAATCTTTTTCTGTGAGCACGTCCACACGCTGGTGAAGTT
>NZ_FZMP01000015.1 GCF_900196725.1 Candidatus Methanoperedens nitratireducens
GAGTTCGTTGTGAGTTCGTATTGAGTTCGTTGTTAATCCTTATGAATGCGTGACAGGTAGTAGCTGAAAAAGAACAATATTCGGTGGCGCTGTTCCTCTTATCAAAGGATATGCCTATCTCCTCAGCACCTCAAACAGCATGAAAATACCAATGATCAGAAATATCGCAGCAAGTATCGAAACGTCACCCAGCGCGTAATATTTCGCGATACCGAGCATCAACCCCAGCGCACCGAGCCCGATAGAGAACCTGCTGATATGGATTTTCAAGATTATCCGAAGCACGTTCAACAGAAGCAGTATGGCGCCGCTGCCTGCGTATATGAGCGCCCACATCTCTATGTCATCTATCCGCTGGACGTTCTCAAGTATCCAGCTTCCGCCAGCAAGTATGAAAAACAGGGCCCAGGATAACTTTATCAGTCTCAGGTTGAGCATATTTCTGGCATATACCGCTTTTTCATCCATCATGACTTCTACTTGTACCATCTGGTCACTGAATAAGCGGCTGAAAGGTTAAAAGTTACTCTTTCTTAAATGAGCACTGTTCATCCGCGGTCCACTTAGTTTTAACCTGCTTCTTTGATTTATTCAAAACCACTTCAAGGACACCGTTTTTATACGTGGCTTTCATACCCCTTTTAACAGCTCTTGAAGGCAACTCGATAGTCTCTTTCAGGGCGCCCTCTTTATTAGATGCTGTTATCTCAAGTGCCTTACCGTTGCGGGAGAGTTTTATGTTTTCAGTCTCCACTTCGGAAAGCCCCATCAGCGCATGGATGTTCGTTTCGGTCTCAAGAATATCCACAGGTATCCGTCCTTCTTTCCGGATGCAGAAGTCTGCAGGAACGATTCCCATAGCCGGGCACAGGTTTATTGAGATATCAATGAATATCGGCATGTCCGATGCGCTTATCTCATCCTGTAGATCCTTAACAGCCTCTTCCAGCTGCTTTATGAATTCGTCAAAATCATTGCTTTTTTTCATTGTTCGTTTTCCCTTCTCTTTTTGTATTTATCGATACCCTTCGAAGTAGTTAACATTTGTTCGTACTCCTTCAAATTCCACGGAGTAGGTCTTACAATATTAAAAGCTTTCTCAAAATGTTCGTTTTTAATTAATACCGTATGCGATAATTCTTTCACCTCCTCTCTTTCCATACCTGGCCTGATAAGGTCTCTCAATGCCAGCATAGCCGCCTCCCGGCATATCGCTTCGATATCAGCCCCGACGTATCCTTCCGTTCTTTCGGCAAGCTTCACCACCTCGATTTCGGGTGATAACGGCTTGCCTTTCATGTGGATGCTGAATATTACCTCCCTTTCTCTCTGGTCAGGAGGTCTTATGTAGACAAGCCTGTCAAGCCTTCCGGGCCGAAGCATCGCGGGGTCTACCAGTTCGGGGCGGTTCGTGGCAGCTACAACTACGACGTTCTTAAGTTCCTCAAGCCCGTCAAGTTCTGTGAGTATCTGGCTCACCACCCTCTCGGTAACTCCGCTATCAAAAGATGAGCCGCGGGCGGGCACAATAGAATCAATCTCATCAAAGAAAATAATGGCAGGAGCAGCCTGGCGCGCCTTCCTGAATGTCTCACGGACTATCCTCTCGGATTCACCCACGAACTTGCTCAGGAGTTCGGGGCCTTTGATACTTATGAAATTCGCCTCGCTCTCGGTTGCTACCGCTTTTGCAAGAAGTGTTTTTCCAGTTCCCGGAGGTCCGAACATAAGCACGCCCTTTGGGGGTCTTGTGCTTATAGCCTCAAAAGCCTCCGGATATTTTATAGGCCACTCAACAGCCTCGATGAGTTCCTGTTTTACAGATTCAAGCCCTCCGATATCGGTCCATCTTACTTCCGGCACCTCAATATAGACCTCGCGCATGGCTGAAGGTTCGATATTGCGGAACGCCCCGAGGAAATCTTCCTTTGTTACAATGAGTTTGTCCATGATCTCAGGCGGTATTTCCTCCTGGATATTGATCCTCGGCAGTATCAGGCGGATTGCATGCATGGCAGCTTCCTTACAAAGGGAAGCCAGATCAGCCCCCACAAAGCCGTGCGTCATATCAGCCATCTCGCGCATTCCCTTTCCCTCTGCCATATCCTCGGATAGCGGCATGCCGCGTGTGTGGATTTGAAGTACCTCAAGCCTTCCCAGCCTGTCGGGTATCCCTATCTCGATTTCGCGGTCAAACCTTCCTCCGCGGCGCAGTGCCGGGTCTATCGCATTGGGTCTGTTCGTGGCAGCGATGACTATCACCTGACCACGTGATTTTAAGCCATCCATCAGCGATAATAACTGCGCCACGACGCGCCTCTCAACTTCGCCTGTGACCTCTTCCCTTTTTGGCGCGATGCTGTCGATCTCATCTATGAAAATAATGGTCGGGGCGGATTTCTCTGCCTCCTCGAAGATCTCCCGTATCTGTTTTTCGCTCTCCCCGTAGTATTTGCTCATGATCTCAGGACCGCTGATCGACACAAAGTTGGCATCGGTCTCGTTAGCAACAGCCTTGGCTATCATGGTCTTCCCTGTGCCCGGAGGCCCATGCAGGAGAACGCCTTTCGGTGGATCGATGCCGAGTTTCTGGAATAGCTCGGGATGGCGTAGGGGGAGCTCGATCATTTCCCTTATCAGGCCTATCTCCCGCCTCAATCCCCCGATATCTTCGTAAGTGAGATGCGTGGCGCGCACCTCCACCTCTTCCATGACCTGTTCTTTCATGACAAGGCTTGTGCTCCTTGTAACGACCACGGGTCCCGGTGGCTGAGTTGATACTACTATGAATGATAACGGGTTGCTCACGGTCTCAACACGCAGGCGCTGTCCTTTCATGAGAGGTCTTCCCTCAAGAACGCGCTGCAAGTACTGCGGTCCTCCGACGAGGCGCACCTGCTGTGTCGGGGCAAGCACGACCCTGCTCGCCTGGAGAACTGATGATTTCTGTACAAAAACCTTATCGTCTATTCCCACACGGGCATTGGTGCGGGTATTCCCGTCTATCCTTACCAGTTCCTGTCCCTCATCCTCGGGGTAGCCCGGCCCGGCGATGGCGCAGGCTTTTTCCTTGCCTATCAGCAGGATGACATCTCCGCTCAGGATACCAAGTTTTTCCATGATGTCCCGGTCTATCCTTGCGATATCCCTGCCAGCGTCCCTGTGATGCGCCTCTGCCACACGGAGCGTCACTTTCTCATTCATGTTTATTTGCGTTCAAATCACTTACCTTACTGTAGATAAATATAACATGAACTGCCCAGGCTTTCCTTCGATTCCTTCAACTATATACTTAGTCTACTGGTATATAAAGTTCTCCGATATCTTTGTATACTTCTCCGTTTCCTTCTGGTAATATGGTTTTACCTTTTTCATTGCATCCCTGATATGATGATAACCGATCTTCAATTCCTTAATGGATTCTTCATCCGTCTTTTGCCCGGATGCAACATATTCCCTTATAGCAAGCATCGTGGCTTCATTGCATACGGATGCAATATCAGCGCCCGTGAAACCGTCGGTATCCTTTGCAAGTATGTTTATATCAACATCTTTTTCAAGAGGCCTGTTCGACAGGTGGATATTGAAAATATCGTATCTTGCCCTCTCATCAGGCGGTGCTATGTAAACCATGCGGTCAAGCCTGCCCGGTCTTAGCAACGCAGAATCTATGATGTCCGGTCTGTTCGTCGCTGCGATGACCGTGATATTGTGAAGCTCTTCAAGCCCGTCGATTTCCGAGAGCATCTGGCTTATTACCCGCTCGGTGACATGGGAATCCGCACCGGTCCCGCGTACCGGGGTTATGGAATCTATCTCATCAAAGAAGATAATGCACGGCGCAGCCTGCTTTGCTTTCCGGAACGTCTCGCGGACGGCTTTTTCGCTTTCTCCGACCCATTTGCTCAGGAACTCAGGTCCTTTTATGCTGATGAAATTAGCCTCGCTCTCTGTAGCTACTGCTTTTGCCAGCATGGTCTTGCCTGTTCCGGGCGGACCGTAAAGCAGGATGCCCTTCGGGGGTTTGGCGTTCATGTGTTTGAAAAGCGCCGGATACTTCATAGGCCATTCTACAGCCTCCTTCAACTCCTGCTTCGCATTATCAAGCCCTCCGATCTCGTTCCAGTGGACATTCGGGGACTCGATGAACACCTCACGCAGCGCCGATGGGGTCATTTCTCTCATGGCATTGGTGAAATCCGCAGCCGTAACAACAAGCTTGTTCAAAATCTCGGCGGGTATGCTCTCAACATCAAGATCTATTTCCGGAAGCACGCGCCTGATAGACCATATCGCGGCTTCCCGCGCAAGGGCTGCAAGGTCGGCTCCCACGAAACCGTGTGTCAGGTCTGCAAACCTTTCAAGAACAACATCTTCTGCAAGAGGCATACCCCTTGTATGTATCTGGAGGATCTCAAGACGGGCTTTCCTGTCAGGTACCCCGATCTCGATCTCACGGTCAAACCTTCCGGGGCGGCGAAGCGCAGGGTCAAGGGCATGCGGCCTGTTAGTGGCGCCTATGACCACGACCTTGCCGCGCGCCTTAAGACCGTCCATGACAGCAAGCAATTGCGCTACAACGCGCCTCTCAACTTCGCCTGTGACCTCTTCCCTTTTCGGGGCGATGCTGTCTATTTCGTCTATCAATATTATGCTTGGCGCATTCTCTTCGGCCTGTTTGAATATATCCCGCAGCCTCTCCTCGGACTCGCCGTAGAATTTGCTCATTATCTCAGGTCCGCTGAGTGTAAGGAAATTCGCGTTGGTCTCGGAAGCCAGGGCTTTTGCTAAAAGTGTTTTCCCCGTGCCCGGAGGACCGTGAAGCAGAACCCCTTTTGGCGCTTCAACCCCCAGGCGCTCGAAAATCTCGGGATGCCGAAGCGGGAGTTCTATCATCTCCCTTACTTTCCTGACCTCGTCTCCGAGACCGCCTATATCTTCGTACGAACCCGCGGAATAGAAGGGATCTCCTTTGCCGGTCTCTCACTTATCTCTATCTGGGTATTTGCGCTGATTATGACAGAATCGATGGCAGGCTTTGTGGAGATCGCCACAAGATCAACGCGGCGTCCCATGATATTCAGTTCGACGGCATCTCCTCTTGAGATAACCCTGCCTTCCAGGTTATGCGCAAGGTACGCCTCTCCACCCTGGATCTTTAAGGGCTGTGTGGGTGCAAAAAGGACTTTCTCAGCCGTTGCTGTCTGTATTTTCCGTACTTTCACCCTGTCATCGATACTGACGCCTGCGTTCCTTCTTACAGTCCCGTCTATCCGTATCAATCCTGTATTGCTGTCCTCAGGGTAGCCGGGCCATATTAACGCCGCGGTCTTTTTTGCGCCTTCGATGCCTATTACATCGCCTGTCTGCAACCCGAGGTTGTAGGCGACCTCCGGGTCTATACGGGCAATCCCCCTGCCGGCATCGTATGATTTCGCCTCGCTGACCTTCAGGGTTACTGCCTTATCTTTCTTATCTATAGCTATCATATTTTAATTGTGGTCTATTATTTACTCGATTTTTACTGACTTTCCTTTCTGCCTGGAAGGTTCTTTGAGCTTGAGTGTTACTTCAAGCACACCGTTATTGTATTTTGCACTTGCGCTATCAGGATCGACCGGTTCGGGGGCTCTTACGCTCTTATAATATTTTCGCTCCCCTTCTGCTTTGATGATTACCTCATCCTCGGTCGCATTGACCTCTATATCCTCTTTCCGGATCCCGGGCATTTCCACGGTTATATTGAATTCATTGTTCTTCTCGTCAATCATCGAACTTGTAAAAGGCTCTCTCACTTTTTCACCTCCAACTGTCGGGATGACGTTTCCGAAGCGCTGTACATGCGGGACACCGTCTGGTCCTACCTGCAGGCTGAACCCGTAAACCAGCGGTTCTTCGCCGAGTGAGCGCATCATGCTGTCGATAGACTTGTTCATCTCTTCCATTGTTCTTTCAAATTCGTCAAAAAACCCTTTTTCGGGTCGTCTCCATCCTCTATACATATTTCTCTAACTCCATACGTTTATCTTTTGGTCTTCCTGTATATACTTTAGCATATACCGTAGCTCTTCTGGTTATTTTTTATTATTTCTTTCCGTTCCATTTCCGATAGATATTCCTCAAGCACATATTCCGGTATCCCGAGCTGCATGGACAGTGCTCTCTGGTTCATGGGCTTCTTTAGCAGGGCATACAGTATCTCAGCCTCTACGTGGTCATCAGTGATGCCTTCTATGGCATCCATGCACGCACCCATCGCTTCGGTTATCTTTTCCTGGAGCTTCTGGTACTCCAGCATTATCTGTTGCCTTTGCTCCAGGAGTTCCCGGATCTCCGTGTAATGGGACCGCAGATCGCTGATCGCATGTATGTCTTCTTCCTGCCTCTCTGGTGCTGCCGAGATCGTGAACGATGTCGTTTCTATCTCAAATGAGAACGGCGACATAGATACTTCCAGCCGCAGGTTATCCGCGATGTGGAAATACTTGCGCCGCTGCTCATCGACGCTGGCTTCGACAAGACCTGCACGCAGGAGTAGCTCAAGATGCCCGAGTACCGCTTTGGCTCCTACATCCAGCCTCTCCGCTATTTCGCTCATATAGCATGGGCGGGTTGCCAGAAGGTGCAGGATATTCCTTCGGTTCTCGTTCCCGAGTATGTCTAACAGTTGTGCCGGTTCCATATCTATCTTTCACCTCAGGTTAGTCACTTGAGGTTACTAACCTTAAGTTAGTAGTTATAGTATATAAAGTTTTCTTGAGGTAGGTTCTGTTAAGTCTGTGAGTGTTCAGAATTGCTGTTAAGTGTCGAGTGGTAAACTCGGATTTATTGTGATTATAAACTCCAACTTACGTAAAATCGCATTTGCACCTAAAAATATAGTTATACAAGCCCAATTTCCCCCATTATCTCATTAATAACCCTCAATGAACGGTCTTTAGTTTTTTCTAATTCTTTAAATATTGGTTGCCTGCTCTCAATATTCTTAACAATATTACTCTGAGTTTCAAGTGGTGGTACAGGGATTTTTACGGATTTTAATATTCTCATATTAATATTATTTTGTGTAACTCCCCTAGATTTTAAAGTATAATATGGTTTTAGAGTATGCATATAATACATTAAATATTCAGTTGATATTATTTTTGTATCTGGTATAAGACCTGCAATAGCTTGATTAGTGCACGCATCAACGCCCAGTATGGAAATTGAGCCTATTGTGGCAAATATAGAGACTAAAATAGTTCCTTTTGGCAAAATTTTAGCAGATGAGTTAGTTAAACCATCTTGCGTGATTTTTTCTTCGGTTTTGTAAATATAATCTAATTCATTAAAATCAGATATTTTAACCCAGGGAATATCGCCATTAAAGTACTCCATATTTGCCCTTGATGGTGTGCCACCTGATTTTATATCAATGCAAACATCTTGTAAATATTTGTAATCCCAATTACCCTCAAAATCAGATTTGTCTACAATACCATCTCTTAGTGCTTTTATAGAATCTTCTGCATGTAAAATAATCTTGTGTTGTTTTTCTATCCTTGCAGATATTAAAGCTTGTTCTTCTTTCGACGGCAAAAATAATAATAAATTCATAATATCATCTGCTTTTATCCGGCGTCTATTGGTAGTTCCTTTAACATGGTTGTATAATTTATCTGCAAAATTACCATACCGAAGGCAATAATCTAGATATTTTAAGTCTGTTTTATTAGTATCTACTTTAAAAACTGGAAAATCGCTTGATACTATTGCACCATCGAGTTCTTTTGGGACTATAGCAAGAGCACCCTTATCCGAGTCAATTTTAGACACTATTAAATTCCCAATTCTTGCGACACTCTATGTTTTAGATGCTATCTGGTCACCCTTAACTTCCTGTCTTAAGACTGCACCCTTTCCATACCACGAAACCCTAATTTGTTTGTAAACTTTATCATTCTCAATATGAATTTCCTCGATATATGGTGTTAAGAAAGTGGATAGTTTTACAAATCCTTTATAGTCATTATATTCTTGTGGTTTATAAGTCGAGGCGAGGAGGTCATAATTATTATTCTTAATAGTATCAATGTCAACTCTCCAGGATTTTTCATCATCAGGCAGTCTTAATCTTTCGTCCCATCTGGAAATTAATTCTCCTATATCATTTTCAAGAATTGGTTTCCTTAGCAATGATAATTCAAAACCATCGGCTTTTAAGTCGAAAAACCAACCTTTTCTGTTTTTTCCCCTTCTCAAAAATCAGAATATCGGTCTTTGAACTTGTGTAGGGTAAAAATATACGTGCTGGGAGTGAAATCACCGCATGGAGATTATGGTATTTGATAAGATACTCTCGTGTCTTTCTGTCTGCTCCTCCCCGAAATAAAAACCCTTCTGGAACTATGACCGCAGCTCTTCCTTTTTCGTTTAGACTCATTAATATATGCTGAATAAAAACACAGTCTGCTTGTTTGGATGGTATTGGGTAATAGTCACCCCAATCCGTTTCTTGACCGTACGGTATATTCGCCAAGACAACGTCATATTCACCTTTTATGGGATTTGCAAGACTATCAAGCTGTTTAATATTGGTGTGACCATCTCCAGCAAGAATCATATTCATCTTTGCGATTCTTGCAGTGTTTGTTATCTCCCCTGCATATATCGTATGTTCCTTCAAGACATCCATATTGCTTTTTGTAAGTTTACAAGATTGTTTAATGTGCCTGAATGCCTCAATTATAAAGCCCCCCGTGCCACATGTGGGATCATAAATTTTTTCTCCAAACTGTGGATTCATTAATTCGACCATCAATCTGACTATATGTCGAGGGGTGAAATATTCTCCTAAATCGTTTCCTATAGTAACTGAATTTTTCAAGAAATATTCAAAAGCATCACCTTTTACATCAGAATCGGCATTGATTAGGGTCAGTTCTGATAATTTATCTACAATAATCTTCAACGTTTTTGGATTTTTTATCGACAATTGATTCTGGAATACTTCACCACTATGATTATATTCGCTCACAAGGTAGGGCAATATAACGCCATTGATATACTCCAACATTCTCGTTCCATCTAAATCTGAAAAACTCTTCCAACAATACTTATCTTCTAAAAGTCGTGGTTCCCCATTCTTTATACTGTCCTCTTCTAATTCACTTACGAGTTTCAAAAATATAAAATTTGCAAATTCAGTAAATCTTTCTATTCCTTCTCTCAATCCTTCTTTTCTGAGTAAATCATTAGTCCATTTGAATATTCTTAGCAATTCTTCCCTTGTATGTCTGGCTTCTTTTGAGGTCTCGGATATGTCCGATCCTTCCTTTACAAATCTGAGCATTCTTTTTTCTGATAAAAGTTCGATAACAGTATGACCGTCTATTCTCAGTTCTTTATTATCTTTAACATGAATTGTTTTAAAAAGTGTTCCATCTGTTGCGAAGACGAGTGGAATATTCAAAGGGAGGGCATATTTATTTATTCCATCATCGAGGGCAGAATTAAGACTTTGACCTTTTCTTTTCGTTTCGATAACAGCTATTGGTATATCTGTTCCGGTTTCATAAAGAAGATAGTCGGGTTTATTGCCCCTTAATCTTTCATTCTGTTCTAATGTTTTTGCTCTTTCTGTGATAACATTACAATTCGGAGAATCTTCATCAGTAACCCAGCCCAAGCTATTAAGTAAAAAGTCTGCTTTTTTCCTTGTTGCACTTTCTAAAGACTTTGTTAATAACGCCCCATCTAGCGTTTTTTGCTTTGCCTTTTTCATACTATTATACCTTATCGAGTAGTGAGTTTATAACTTCATCGTAACTCAGTTGGGATTTACCTTTTTCATTTATGAGTTGTATTTTGTATTTTTCTAACCGTTCGTAGGTTTCTATTTTCAGCACAACGTTTCGATTATCAACAGTTTTTCTTTTTTGCATCCAATGTCTCCACAACATTATACACATTTAATGTATTTAATGTTTTTGCTGTATTTTGCACATCAAATGTATTTAACACATACAAACCTTTATATGTATTCAATACATTTAATGTATTGAATACATTGATTAATTAGAGATGATTAGAATGCTTACAAATAACAACATCCAAAATATAGGCACAAGAGAGGATAGAGGAAAAGCCATAGCTGAAAAAGCAGGTCAGATAATAAGAATTAACGACAATTCGTATAAGGTAAAATCGCAGTCAAGCGATACTCTTTATGATGTAATATCAACCAAGATAGGCTGGAAATGCTCATGTCCAGACCACACAACAAGAGGTGTTCAGTGCAAACATATTTTTGCGGTTGTGTTCAGCTTCGCAATAAGAAAAGAAGTTGAGAAGGTAAGAATAGAGCCGATTGTTAGCGTTTCATCGTGTGTTTACTGCCACTCAACAAATGTAATCAAATACGGTGTAAGGCATAACAAATATGGAGACGTGCAACTATTCCACTGCAATGAATGCTCAAGACATTATACCCTAAATCTTGGATTTGAAAAGATGAAAGCCAGTCCTAAGACGATAACCGTGGCTATGCAGCTTTATTTTAGCGGGGAATCCCTGCGAAATGTAGCCAATTCTTTGAAATTATTAGGGGTAAAAGTATCGCATGTTGCTGTTTATAACTGGATTCAAAAATATACCGAACTCATGAAGCAGTATGTGGATAAACTGAAACCAAATGTTGGAAGTACATGGAGAGCAGATGAAGTATTCGTAAAATTCAGTGGTAATATGAAGTATCTCTTTGCTCTGATGGATGACGAAACAAAATACTGGATTGCTCAGGAAGTCGCTGATACGAAATTTAAACACGATGCGAGAAACTTACTCCACGAGGGAAAAGAAATCGCTGGAAAGAGACCGAATACCCTCATAACCGATGGGTTGCCTGCATATCACGACGCTTTCAATAAAGAGTTTTATACAAACTCATGCCCACAATCCAAACACATTAACGCTATAAAGCTGGATGGCGATATGAATAACAATACAATGGAGCGAGCCAATGGCGAAGTCAGGGATAGAGAGAAAGTGATGAGAGGATTAAAGGTAAAAGATACTCCAATTCTTCCAGGATACCAGATATTCCATAACTTTATGAGACCACATCAGAGCTTGAAAGGTAAGACTCCTGCGGAAGCGTGTGGGATTGAGGTAATTGGAGAAAATAAGTGGATTACGCTAATCCAGAATGCCAGTCAATCGAAAGTCGTAAACTAAATAACTAACGTTCTCCAATATATCGCCTTTTACATTTTTCACATTCTCTTCCATGCCTGAGAAGCACCATTGGTTGAGTAACTAAAATATTTCCACATTTGCACTTGATGGTGAGAGTACTCCTTGCAGCAAAATCTGGGTCTTTGTTAAAGTCAATCACATCAGCCTCTTCTTCCTCGACCTTCACTTTCACGCCTAAAGCATTAATATAAAGTAGGTTCATTATTCTCACAGTTTTGGTTTAACAATATTACTCGATATAAACACATCGTTATTACCACTCGACACTTAACAGCTTTTTGTACCACTCATAGACTTAACAGAACCCTTGAGGTATGAATAAACAGTTTAATTATATTTAATTATATATCGGGTCTGCTAAATCTTCTTTTCGGCGCAAACAAGCTCCCCGAGCTTGAAGTACAGAGGCTCGGCGTGCCTGTCCGGCAGGTAAAAAGCATCCCGCAGAGCATTCAGAAGATTGCAGAAGAACTCGGAATCCGGAATTAAAGTAAAAAAGAAGAAATAACCCATTGACCGGGTTACTTCTTTTGGCTCCTTTTACGGCCCGATGATGTACGGGCGCATCATCTCATTGTCCTCGTGCTCGACTATGTGGCAGTGCCAGACGTAGCGACCGGAAAGATCAAACTTTGCCCTCACCCGCGTGATTTCGCCGGGATAGGCGATTACAGTATCCTTGAAGCCCGTTTCCCAGCTCTCAGGTGACCGGGCTACCCCACCGATCTGCTGGCGATCGACGACCTGGAACATTATCTCGTGGATATGGATCGGATGCGCGTCCACTGTAAAGTTGTATATCTCCCACACCTCGGTCGCGTTGACAGCCGGGTTCTCAGTGATCGGGTCTTCCCATTCCATCGGGACAGGGTTGCCCAGAGCATCGAGCGTACCAAGCTTGGCTGCAATGGGCCCATCAAAGCCGGGGAAGGTGCTTACCTCCTCGTTAAGGGACACCTGCCGCGTGTTGCTGGCAGCGCCGAGCGGTTTGAACGTGGGTAGTTTCAGCTGCGCGGGATCCCTGCTTGTGTCCTTGCTCTCAAGCGGGACCACCACGAACTTGATGACCTGACCTGTGGTTTCCGGATCTGCAGCCGGGAAATCCGTATTCGGGACGCCGCCTCCGAAGGGCTCATCCGGCCCCTCGTTTATTAGGTATAGTTCGGTGCCGACAGCAAGGTCGGTGAAGTCCACAATGACATCTGCCCGCTCTGCCGGCGCCATGAGGAGCTGGTCAAGCATCACCGGTGCAGGCAGGAAGCCGCCCTCGGTGCCGATCTGCCAGAAGGGAAGCGCTGCCGTAGCCGGGCGCGTCGCCAGCGGATCGGTTACCATCTTCAGGATCAGGAAGCGGGAGTTGCACCCGTTCAGGAACCTGAAGCGGTAGCGGCGCGGCTCGACTTCCAGGAACGGCCAGGTGCGCCCGTTGACCACCATTGTGTTCCCGAAGAACTCCGGGTTCCATATAGGGGACACGTCACTTTCGGGAATATACGGTCCTACGAACTCATCGAAGAACGCACGGGTATCAGGATAGAACAACGAGCCATCGTCGTTGAAGGAGCGGTCCTGGATGGCGATAGGGATCTCATAGAATCTGCCGAAGGGGTCGGCCCCAACACCGGGGGCTTGACCGGGCAGTCTACCGGGGAGGTCATCAGGTCCATAGCGGATGAGATAGAATCCTGCAGGTCCGGCATAGACGTTAAGGCGTGTCATCCCCAGCGTATGGTCATGATACCAGAGTGTAGACGCCCGCTGATCGTTCTCATACTGGAACGTGGCAGTGCCGGGTTCCCACGCTATGTCGAACCTGTTCCGGACATCGAATTTTTTCTGGAATTCGTTCTTGAAGAAGTTGTACCATGTACCCTCCGTGGCAAAGCCGTCCGGAATATTGTTTGCCGCAGGGAGATACCAGGCTTCCGCATATCCATCACTTTCCTGGGCGCTGTGTCCTCCATGCAGGTGGGTAACCATCGGGACAGGACCCATGTAAGGCCCTGGTGTGCTTTCAAACATCGGGCGCATATCCCGCCCTTCGGTCCCACCCGGCGGGTTGGCCCAGTGTAGTGTCGGGTCTACCGGCAGCAGGTGCGGCAGGAAGTCGCCGTTATCATCTACCAGGCCGTTGATCCATTTTACGCGGACCTGCCGCATGAAATGGGCTTCGATGGTGAAGGCCGGGTAGTTAAATGTGCCCGGATGGTTGACGGAACCGTAGCCCCACACGGGCGTCACAGGCATACCGGTGGGCAGGATCTGCTGGGTGAACTGTTTCACTGCAATTTCGTAATAATCGCCCCCGAAACCTCTGGGATTTTCCGATGTGGGCATCGCAGGGGGGATGACCAGCTGGGTCATATATTTCGGGATCGTGAGGGGGTCCAGCGACCCACCCGGTATCTCAGCCGCAGCCGACGGAATATACTTCATAAAGCTTCCGCCAAAGGCGAGCGCACCAGCAGTAGCGCCTGCTAACTTCACAAATGTTCTCCTATCCATTCGATAAATATCTTTTTTACTCGTGACGTCGTCACTACTCTTATCACATTTATGTTTCATATTCTACCCCATATTTCTCTCAAGAAAGTATGTTTTCTAACCACTCTTTAATTTACCCCACTTTCTTTTCAAGAAAATCTAATTAAGATTATCATTAAAGAATTATTATCCAAAATATTTAACGTTAACGGTCTTAACTTGCGCTTACTACATCTGTTATAACGGCGAGTTTCATAAATTCTTCAGTTTCTTTCGATTGTATCATTTACCCACCACTCACCTTCCAGGGTATGCTCCTTCTTCCAGATGGGCACTTCAGCCTTCAGGCGTTCGATAGCTTCCCTGAGAACCGGAAAAAGCTGCTCCCTGTGCGCTGCAGCGACTACGATGTACACGATATCTTCCCCCTGACGGATGATACCCGTTCTGTGGTGCATCAGGACATCTATTATACCTTCTTTTTGTTTAAGTTCAGAGCATATCCGGTCCATTTTTTGCTTCGCAACCCCTGCGTATTCCTCAAATTCGAGAAACTCTGTTCGTGTCGTACCTGAGACTGCCCTGACTATGCCGGTGAACGTCCCGATAGCCCCTGCTTTTCCTATATCTTTAGATTTACGGATCCCTTTTATCAGCGACCCAAGTGTGTGGTATTCTGGCTGTTCCAGCACGATTTTAATTATTTCATCGATATCAGCGTTCTCATACTTATCCAGCCGCATGATAATATTCGGGGCTGTGACATCGCCAAGCGCTATCTTGGGCAGCGGGCTTTCCTTAAAACCTTCAACTACCCCGAAATCCATTCCCGCATCTGCAAGTTCATCAAGGGCGGTCGTAAGATGGTTATCATGCGAGAATTTTACAAGCTCATCAGGCGTAACGCCTATCACAACATCAGCCCCAGCCTGCATGTGTTTCCATGTATCAGTGCCGGGCATGTTAATACGATGCTCATGGAGGTGTTTAACCGTGCCAGCAGAGCCGTGTTTCTTAAGAGCTTTTACGATCTTCTCAACCAGGGCTGTTTTCCCCGATTTCTTATAGCCCACAACCGAAATAATTTTCATAACCACAGATCACATTGACTCAGGCGCTACTATCCCGAGCGTATCAAGCGCATTCGCCAGGACAATCCGGGAACAATCAACAAGCGCCAGGCGCGCGGCCCTGAACTCGGGTTCACCGGAAAGTACGGGCACATACCTGTAGAACTGGTTAAAGGCATCTGCAAGTTCCCTGGCATAAATGGCGATAAGATTGGGCTTAAGCTCCCGTGATGCATTATCTATGGAATTTCCGAAGCTTGCGAGTTTTTTGATCAGCGCAACCTCCTGTTCTTCAACAAGAAGATTAGGGTCGTAATTCTCATATACGATCCCTTCATCCTCAGCGTTCTTGATTATGCTGCACGCCCTTGCGTGGGCATACTGGATAAACGGCGCGCCCTGCTTCTCAAAGTCCAGCGCCTCTTTCCAGTCAAAAGTTGTGGCTTTTTCAGGAGAGACGCGGACGATATCGTATCTCACAGCACCGATGCTCACAAAAGCAGCGACTTTCTTCTTGAATTCATCGTCGGTTTCGGGCCGCTTTTTATTTACTTCTTCATAGGCTGCTTTTTCGACCTGGTCAAGAAGCTCATCCGCTGAGATGAAAACGCCGCGCCGCGTGCTCATCGATCCCTCAGGCAGCGATACGAACTCAAATATCACTATCTCAGGTTCGGGTATGCCGAGGATGCGCAGAACCGCTTTTAATTGCGACGATATAAGCTTATGATCTGCTCCCAGGATGTCTATCATCCTGTCGCACCTTGCTGCTTTCCATTCATGGTAGGCAAGGTCTCTCGTAGTATAAAGAGATGTTCCGTCTGAGCGCTGTATCACCAGCGGCTTCTGTATCCCCACATCTTTCAGATCGACCATGAGGGCGCCGTCCTTTACCCCGGCGCGGTCAAGTTCCCTGATGCGCTTCATTATCCTGTCGACCTCGCCTCCGCGCACGAACCGGGATTCCCACATGAACGTATCGTGATGGATGTTCATCCGCGTGAGGGTTTCTTTTATCCCCAGCATGGCAGTATCTATGGCGTCCTTGAATTTTTTAATGGTATCGGCGTTGCCGGTCTCGTATTTTTTCATTATGGCGTCCACTTCGGGCGAGTGTTCTTTTTCATCGACGAGCGACTTGTTGGCATTGATATAGACTTCTGCAATGGCATGGTCGGTCTTTTTGGAGCTGTCGAACTTGAAGTTCGCAAGACCCCAGACAACGACCGCTATCTGCCGTCCCATGTCGTTTATGTAATACTGTGTCTCGACCTCGTAGCCTGCGCGCTTCAATATCCTTGTAAGAGTGTCGCCGATCACAGAGTTCCTTATATGCCCGATATGCAGGGGACCGTCGGGATTGGCTGATGTATGTTCAAGGATAACTTTCCCTTTCCTGTCAAGATTCCCAAAATCATCCCTTTCAAGCAAGACATGCAAAAGGGTCTCATTTAAAAAGTCGCGGCTTACAAAAAAGTTAAGATACGGTCCTGCCATTTCCGCCTTCTCCACATATATGTCGGGAGGTATTTTGATATGCTTATAGATCTCTTCACATATCTGTTTCGGACTGCGTTTGTATTTCGGGGCTAACTTGAATGCAATGGATGATGATATGTCGGCATGTTGCGATTCGCTCAATGCCATGTCATCGGCTTCGTATCCTGCTTTTGCCAGCGCATTTGATAATATTGACGAGACTTCGTCTTTGAATTTCAGAAACATAAACTGTAGCTAACATACAACCCAAGTACATAATTTTTTCTTAAACAATCTGTTATCCGTATTGATAATATATGTGGTAACAATATTGTTCATAATTAATTATATTTGATAAAATACCTGGTAACAAAAGGTAAATAATTGTATTCAAATATGGTTTGAAAAAGCATTATAAACTTTTGAAATATAGTTAATAGTTACAAGGAGATACAGCTATGAGGAATATACAGGTATACTCGACAAGTAATTGTCCGAATTGCAGGGTACTGAAGCAGTTACTTGAAAGGATGAACGTACAGTATAAAGAGGTAGATATGGCTACTCCGGCAGCACTGACCGAACTGCGCATGAACGGCGTGTTCACGATGGCTGCGCCCGTATTGCAGGTGGATAACAAGTTCTATACTTACAGAGAGCTATTCAGCCAGGAAAAGCTTGATAACAGCAGGCTGGATAGCCTTCTTAACGCCTAAAAATCCATTATTCCAGGAGATTCCTGGACAGCATAAAAAGGAGGAATGTCGATGGGTAAATATATAGAGGTTCAGATATCAAAACTTACAGAGGAACATAAAAAGGAGCTGGTGGGTGCTTTTCTGAAAACACAGGCAGCTTCCGCCGGTGAACAGAAGGTTGTTCAGGCAACAAGAGAGGTACAGACTATACAGAAGACTCTCGGGGGTTATTCAGTCTCGGTTATTCCTAAAGTGAGAACTACGGACGGTCACCTGATGGACTGGGACAGGAACGCAATAATCAACCAGCTTCTTAAAGAAACCAGGCTCAGCGAGCAGTTCCACGGGAAGCCGGCAATCACGGAAGAAGAGGCGCGCGAGATAGCCAAGGAAACGGAGAAAAGGATAAAGGATATGGGCGTGAAGTTCCTCTCAGGACCGCTCGTCCGTGAACTGGTCAATATTATACTTCTTGACGCGGGCATACGGAGTGGCGGAACATCTCAACAAGGGTGGGAACGCCTGTTTATGATGCTTACAAGATAGACATGGGTACGGGTTTTGAGGCAAAGGACAACGCGAACCTCCAGGAGAACGCCGAGACAAGCCATAAGAAAAAAGCGGACAAGATGAGCAAGGAGCAGTATCTTCTCATGCTTCCGCCTAAACTTGCTGACGCGCATCTCAACGGCGATATCCATATCCACGATCTTGAATACCTGGGAACGAGAGCGTTCTGCCAGGACTGGGATCTGCGGTACTTTTTCTATTACGGTCTCATGCCTGACGGCAGCGGAACAAAGGCAAGCGTTGCAGGACCAGCGAAGAAGGCTGAGGTGGCGATACTCCACGCAGTGAAGGCGCTTGGAAGTGCGCAGACGAATTTCGCAGGCGGACAGGGATTCTATAATTTCCTGACATTTATCGCGCCTTTTTTTGAGGGCATGAGCTATGAAGAGATCGAGCAGCTCATGCAGATGTTCGTTTATGAGATGACACAGATGATGGTAGCCCGGGGTGGACAGCTAGTCTTCTCCTCCGTCCAGTTGTCCCCGGGCATTCCCAAACTCTGGCGCGATAAGCCGGTCGTCTATAAAGGCAGGATATGGGACGGCACTCAGGCGCCACGCCGCACGTACGGCGAGTTCGAGCGCGAGGTGCGCCTGGGTTTTGAGGCGCTGATGAACGTGATGCTTAAAGGCGATTACTGGGGAAAGCCGTTCAACTTCCCCAAGCCTGAGATAAGCATCGAGCCCGACTTCATGGAAGAGGACGTGGAGTTTAACCGCTCGCATCCCGATGTGCTGAGCTACGATGAATTATATACAAAAGCATTTGAGCTTGCAGCCAAGTACGGGGCGCCGTATTTCGATAACCAGCTACCCGAATACAGGGGTGCGGGGAAAGGCATAAGCTGCTACCAGTGCTGTGCATACAATTTCTCATCCTCGCATGAGAAAGATAACGAGTTCGAAGAGAAATTGTTCTTCAGGGACGGGAAGCATTTCTCAATGGGTGCCTGGCAGGTGGTCTCGCTTAACTGCCCGCGCGCTGCATACAAGGCACAGAAGAACGATGAGATGCTGTTCAAGGAACTGAAGCGTATGATGGATATGTGCATCGATCTCTTCAAGGTCAAGCGGAAGTGGATGGATATCGTTATCAAGAGCGAGAGGATGCCCTTCGCTACCCAGAGACCGAAAGACCCGGAGACCATGAAGCGGGGTGAGATCGCAGTTGATCTCAAGGGGCTTGTGTACACCATAGGCGTTGTGGGCATAAACGAAATGGTGCAGCACCATATCGGCAAGCAGATATACGAAAGCGAGGATGCCCGCAGGTTAGCGATACGCGCCATGTTCGAGATGAAGTTCTACGCAAAAGAGCTGAGCGAGAAGTACGGCATGGAGATAGCCCTTGCGCGCACGCCCGCAGAGACGACGGCGCAGCGCTTTGCGGTCTCAGACATCCTGCACGCAGAGTACAGGAAGTGCGCAGAGCCGATAATCAAAGGCAATGTGCCTGTTGCGCTTTCGCGCATACACGAGACGCGCGACCTGCCAGTGTATTACACCAATGGCACGCACGTACCCCCGAGCGCGGATGTGTCGCTGCCACAGCGCATCAAGCTTGAGGAGACCTTCTTCCCGATAGTGGACGGGGGCAACATACTGCACATCTGGCTTGGCGAGGCGGCGCCTGACCCGCACGGGCTCAAGGAGTTCGCCATGAACATTGCGAAGAATACGCAGGTCGGGTATTTTGCTTTCACGAAGGATATGACGGTGTGCATGGATGATTTCTATGTTGCTTCGGGATTGCAGAAGGAGTGCCCCAACTGCGAGAGCGAGAATGTGGAGCATCTGTCCCGGGTGACCGGGTATATTCAGGCTGTATCGGGGTGGAATGAGGGGAAGAAGCAGGAGCTGAAGGACAGGAAGAGGTACGGGGTGGGGGGATATAATGAGGTGTGAGATTGGAAAAAAGTTTATCCCGTACAAATGATACTATAAAAGATATAGAGTTCTTCCTTGCAGAGGATATTATACAGGGAGAAAAAGTTCCTTTTTATCTTCTTTGGAATGAAAGCGACCCTAAAGAAATCATATTAGAGTTCGAAGGATTCAAATCCATTATTGAGCTACATAATGCGATTCAATCAAGAATAATTACGGAAGGGAATAAAACAGTTATCAGCGGTTTTCATGTTCCTGGATATATTGGAGGATTACTTTCAACTGAAACTACGGATCAACCCATTACATATGGTAGCTTAACTGTTACTATTTATGGGAAAAATGGAGAGGTCAAATCATTGAAAGAGGTCAGGAAATTATATGCAACTCAACTAAAATTGGCAGATTCTCCAGAAGAGATAAATTTAGATGATTTAAGAGCACAGAATAAAATTAATATTGTACTTAATGGGAAACCCACGATATTTCTAGATATAGAGAGTATTGAAAAAAACGAATGTGATATTGATATACCGCCAGATGTAGAAGCAATATTCGAAAAATTCTACGAATCTCTAAAAAGAGGATTAAATGACCTTAAAGAAAAATTTCCAGAACACCTTAAAATTATACAATTGTTTCTCGAAATTCCCAGTAGCAAAATGTCTATAACACAATATACTGAGAAATACGGAGAAGAGATTAAGGAGTCATTCAAAGATGAAAAATTTTTAGATGCTTTTTCTACAGTATTCATTACAGCATTTTTTGAACAAGTTGGTGTTGAAGAAAGGTTATTGAAGCCATTAAACGAATATTTTGAGTCTAGCGCTGTTGATAAAGCTTATTTTTTAAATCCATTATTGCAGGTTAGAGTTCCATCAAGTGGGTGCATGATGGCAATTAAAATTAAAGGTGAAGATCTACTGACGCAAGAGTGTGGATCGCCAATCGAAATTAGAGTTTATTTGAAGGCCAAAGAGGAAACTTTCAAACCTTTGAAGGATTTATTTTCGATTAGGAGAGTTTTTGATGAGTGAAATTCATAACGCAAATGAACTACTCGACATTGTAAGAAAGGTTTCTGAAACGATTCGAGGCGAAAAAAGAAATAGTTTGAGAATCGAATGTATGAATGGTTTAGGAGTTTATGGAACACATATTAGTGTAGATAGTAAATTCTCAAAATGGGTAAATGGACTTACACATGAAAGCATGGTTGTTCCTGCTTCACAAGTTTATGAGGTTAGAACTACTGGTTTTTCTCCATATCCTCAGACAATAAAAGGGAATATAACAAGAACTGATGGAAAACTGGTTATAGATTTGAAACCTGCATTAAAATTTGATCTTTTCAGTATAGAAATCTCCTACAGAATGGACGACGAATTTCTGAAAGGTCTTGTTAGTGCTAGGTCTTCACCAGAACCACTAAGTGATAAAGTAAAGTATGAATTATCAGCACAACTACGAAATCCAGAAGGTTTGGAGTTAGGATTTTCTGAAGTGGAAATTGAAGAATTTCCGGTATCTGCACGGGTTCAAATAGCAGAAAGAATTAATATGAACGTCCCTGATTATGTCAAGGATCTTTTAAAAGTAGAAACACAACTTTTAAATGAACGAAATCCTCACGCAAGCAAAAAAGTCATCGAATTGCAAAGCCAAAAAGTACGATTGCTGAAAAAACTTGGAAAAGCTAGTCTAACTGACAAAATTCAGGATTTGTCTTTACTTTTAACGCCTTCACGTTTTATAAACTATGTAAAAACAATTGAAGATTTTAAACTTCATCAGTGTGAAAGAGGCACAGATTTCTTCCAAGCACTTGGAATGTTTCAACTTCCAAAATCCATGAATGTCATCTCTCGAACAGACTTGAATTTAAAAAAGCCCGCAGCAAAGGGAACTATGGTATATGAATCAAAGAAATTTGATGAAGAAATAGCGGATTTATTTAAGTAGATTATATGATTCATGTCAGCATCCTTTCCTCCCGTGCCGTCCTCGCCTTAAAACAAGGCACCCTCATTTCGGAGCCCCTCCACTGGCGCAGTCCCGCCCCCTGCGCTCGCAACGAGCCCGCCCTGCGCCGGCTCAGGTACAGCCCCGGCACAACAAATCTGCGTTCATCCGCGTTCATCTGCGGTTCGTTTTTTGCGGGAGCGCCGTACAGTAAGGATTCAGACAGGATTAACAGGATGGACAGGATAAACCCATCTACTAATCCTGTTCATCCTGTCCAGTCTGGCTCTTCTTTTAGCGCGGCGCCAGATATTAATCGTTCAGAATTTATAAAAGTATGTACATCTCAAAATTCCAGTCTCCGAAGTTATCATATCCCGCCATCCTGCGCAGGCGGCGAGCGCGTGCTGCGAAGGATGAAAAGCTCCATAAGGAAGAGAACACGGATGACACGGATCGGACGGATTTTCATGGATTTTTTCATCCGTGCGTATCCGTGTCATCCGTGTCATCCGTGTTCTACTGCTGCTTCGCTTTCTGCGGAAGCGCCGCAAATTAATATATTGAGATTTATAAAATCAGTAGAGTCTCAAAAACCCTCGCTCTTACTTCTATGCAAATTTTCTATGCCCAGTTTGATAAGTGAGGGTTTTATCCGCAATACTTTCAGTGGGCTTGGCACCACTTTATATACTGACAGAATGAAATCATCCTATGCGCGGGGAAATGCATAAAAAATCTATGAGGTAAAATATGGTATCCTGTTTAACTCAAAAGAAGAATAAAACTGTGGAAATGAACCTGTTTGATTTCGGCCCAAACGTCAAGATTTCCTCTGAAAACCTGATTGAGAAACTCGAAATAGTAATCCCCTGGAAGATGCACACTCTATCCGAGATTGACGATATCGATTTTAAACTATCGCAACACTTCCATGACAAGTTTATAGTTCAACCGTCTCTTACACGACAACTTGTCAGCTTTCAAGCAAACAAAAATAGGGCGTCTTATCGCTGGTACAAATACAAGGAAGCGTTTTCTGCTCCTCTTGTGGAGTATCTGCTTTGCCGATATGGGATTGTTTCAGGTAAAGTTTTGGACCCGTTTGCAGGGAGCGGTACTACCCTGTTTGCGGCAAGCACTGTAGGCATGGATGTTGATGGTATAGAACTGCTTCCCATTGGACAGCAGATCATTGCCACCAGGTTGTGTTTAGAAAGAGAGTTTACAGCCGATGATTTTGCCGCCGTCAAACAGTGGTTGAAAACGTGTCCATGGAAGCAATCACAAATGAGATATCCCCTGTCCAAACTGCGAATTACGGACGGCGCGTACCCAGCAGAGACATCAGATGCAATCGAGCGGTACATGGGTACGCTGCAGCAGGAGAACGAGCGGGTTCAGACCATCTTACGTTTTGCCCTGCTGTGCATCCTGGAGTCCATCAGTTATACACGCAAAGATGGTCAGTATCTGCGGTGGGATTATAGATCTGGACGCAGAAAAGGAGGAAAACCGTTCCATAAAGGGGATATCCTTAACTTCGATCAGGCAATCTGCGCAAAGATAGAGGAGATTTTGCATGACCTGAAGCTCAGCAGTGGATTTTTGGAGGAACGCACTCAGGGCAATGTCCATCTTTTTCAGGGTTCATGTCTGGATGTAATGCCAGAGCTCCCGTGTGATTCATACGATGCCATCGTAACCTCTCCTCCATACTGTAATCGTTACGATTACACCCGGACTTATGCACTGGAACTGGCGTTGCTTGGCGTGAGTGAGAAAGAGCTCATCAACCTCAGGCAACAAATGCTAAGCTGTACTGTTGAGAACCATGCCAAAAACCTGCTAACAATTAATCCCCAATGGGCAAACGCTATAGCTGCTGCGGATCAACAGGAGTTGCTACAGGCTATCTTGCGGTATCTAGAAAATCAAAAGGAGCAAGGTAAGCTAAACAACAATGGTATTCCAAGGATGGTACGGGGTTACTTTTATGAAATGGCCTGTATTATCTCCGAATGTTCGCGCGTGATGAAACAAAATGCACCCATGTTCATGGTCAATGACAATGTTCGTTACGCTGGTGCAAGCATCTCAGTAGATATGATACTTTCATCTATAGCTGAAAAGCTGGGGTTTTGTGTTGAAAATATTCTTGTATTGCCGAATGGCAAAGGTAACAGCAGCCAGCAAATGGGAGAGCATGGGCGTGATCCTTTGCGAAAGTGCGTGTATGTATGGAGAAAAGTATAATGCCCACTGACAAACCACACCGCCAGCATTTAACCAATAGCAAGAGCCTTATAACAACTTATGAGGAGACACGGGCTGGTTTCGTTGCTTTAGCCCTCGAAAAGAACCGTAGAGCAACTCCATTGATTGAAGAAGCGAGGTCCCTAAAGGCTGCTGCATCTAAAATCTCAACACCTGCCTCACTGATTAATATTGCGGGGATACAGGCTGCCCTGTTGACTGCGGCTGGAGTTTCCAATAAAGCTGCAGGTCATATGGAACCGGCTGACCAAAAAGAGGCAATACAAGGACTGATAAAACAATTTCTTGAACCCGCCGGTCCGGATTTTGTTGAAGAGTTAGTCTTCCGATTCCTTTTGACGCGGGGGGATGCATTAGGCGGTTCTATGCGAAACGTGGGCGGAGCATTGGCGCAGCGTAAGCTTACTCGCGCGATTATTGCTACTCTTTCTGTTGCTGGAATTTCATATGATTGGTTTTCTACCAAGAGCAATACATGGATACATGGAACGGAAGACGATCCCGATATAGAGTTAGACGCAACGGGACTTAGTTGGTCAAGCGGTGGTCAGAATCGTAGTGTAAGATATAACCTTACCGTGCCATTTTTGAAGAAAAACGTAGACCTGTGTCTTTTCAATTGTCGTTGTCAGGAACTTTCAATTAGCTATGGAAATCCTGCCCTTTACATTGCACTTGGAGAACTTAAAGGCGGTATCGATCCCGCCGGGGCTGATGAGCACTGGAAAACTTCAAGAACATCCCTTTCCCGCATAAGGCTGGTATTTGCAGATCGTGGGCTTTCGCCCCACTTATTCTTTGTTGGAGCAGCGATTGAAAATAGTATGGCTGAAGAAATCTGGCTTCAATTAGAAGATGGTACACTTTGTAATGCTGCCAACTTGACTGATGCAAACCAGGTAGCCTCCCTATGCCGGTGGTTATGCAACCTGTAACTAAAATCATTGCTGAGACACATAGCATCATCTCTGGCAATCGAAAAGAGGCTGAGAAATGGTTAAAAGAAAAGCGTGAAGCTATAGTCAAGTTTTCAAATAATCGT
>NZ_FZMP01000006.1 GCF_900196725.1 Candidatus Methanoperedens nitratireducens
GTCTATAAAACCCTGAATCTCAGGTTATACATAACACTGCATGAACACCGTGGTTTTTCTCTGCCCTGCTTCAAAAAAGAGTTTTTCAAAAAATCTAAAGTGCCAGGACTTTATCCTTAATACTTTTGGCTGCTACCGGTCCCAGGTCAAAACATAGCGCTTCGATATGGTTTGCAAAAAGTTCTAATTTTGTTTTATCTAATGACTCTATATCCGTATTCATCCTCTTACAGGCAGCCATAACCTTTGCCTTTGCTATAAAATCTCCAACAACAGGCGATATTAAACCGATAACCCTATTTGCTAATTCACTGGGCATATTTATAATCCTCCAGTATTTACTCGCCTTTCACCAATTTATAGAACTGATAGACCGCGATGCCTAATAAAATCGCCGCAATCCCTTCAATACTTTCGGCAATTTCTAATCCGGCAGGGATTTCCTCTAAATACACCTCTAAGATATGGTGAATGCCGAATACTAAACCCGATAGACCTAAATAGATTGTTGTTTTGCTGAGTAAACCTGCACCGCCCATTCTTTTTGAAAGTTTAAAGGCGTAAAAAATAATGAAAATATCAATTACGAAAGCTGCCCAAAAACTTACCAGTACAACGAGTTCTTCGCTCATGAATGCACCCCCAGCATTTGAGTAATAATATCAATCACAACCAGAGTGAATCCAAGTAAAATCGTTGCAACAAGCCCGGTTACAGCATATAACCCTTCGCCCAGTCCGGCTACTTCAACGCCTGCGTGAATTACATAAATAAAAGCCGTTAAAAATAACAGCGTTGACGCCCAGTACATCGTACTGCCTTTTAATTGTTTCCTTGTCAATGAACCCAGGATTTTGACGTACAAGAAAACTATTACTATTCCAACAACCAGATCGATACCGGCTATCACAGTTCCGGCATTTAATTCCACGTTTTTCACCTTCCTTTAATAATTATAATCATTATAATATTGATTGACATTACTATATAAATATATCGTTTAAATCTTAAAACAGCATAAAATTATTTAAATATTATATTGTTGATTATTAATCGTTCGCAAGCCCCTGCTGCCGGAACAAAATCGCATACTTAACCTGTTTCAAGCCAATTCTTGTGAAATAAGCGAACCATGTCATGATCCCGAATAGCTTGGCTCCGTCTTTGAAAAGGTACTGGCTGGCTTGCAATTCAACCGGCCACTTAGCAAAAGTCATCGATAACCCAAGAAACCCGAGAGCAAAGAACAAAAGAAGGAAGTCAGTATCCATTATCGTCGTCCTGAATCTTATAAAATAAAGCAGCAGCATTATTCCATAAGCTGCGTAAACGGCATTTTCCGGCACATTCAGGTATATCGGGTAAAAACTTTCGCGAAAAAGGAAAAGATCATCGAGCATAAGAACGGATGTTATTATGCCGGAAAACAGCAGAAAAGACGGAAGCTCCCTGTTGTTGATATCCTTCCGCAGCACCGCAGAGCAGAAAAAACAGATCGCTGCAGAAAAACTCCAGAACAGTACACCTACGTTGAATAGCAATCCAGCATAGACTGGCACCCCCATTGCTTCTATCGGGCCCTGAGTAAGAATAAAAATATCTGTTTTCGTTTCCTGGTGGATAGTTACAACGATGTAAAGGACGGAAAAAGTTAACAGGTAAACTGCAAACAGCGTTGGAACCAGTTTTTTTAATTGGTATAACCAGAACGGTTCCGGCTTTACAATCCTGCGGCTTTTCTTGTGCGTCCTGATATTCTCAAATACGTCGCCCGGCATTTTCCGAATCTAACCCCTTATAAATATTCCTTTGTAAACCTGGTTACTTATAACTTTCCTTTTGAGTTGTATCTACGAAAAAATTAAATAATGTAAGATAGAATAATCTTTTTTATTAAATTGTCAGTAACCTTTACATACAGCGGTGACTATATGAAGCCTGAACAAGAGGTGATATACTGAAACAGCGACAAGTAAAGCGGAATGATAAAGGTCCGCAGCCCGATGAATTCACAAGGGTTCGCGTTCCGCAGAAAAGTGCGAACGAGGTTCTGGGCACGGTCGAAACACTGTTGGGGGCTAACAAGATAAGGGTCAGATGCATGGATGGCGTCGTAAGGCTTGCCCGTATCCCGGGTAAGATCAAGAAAAAGATATGGATCATGGAGGGGGATGTTGTTATTGTTGTTCCATGGTCATTTCAGAATGAGAAAGCGGATATAGTCTGGAAATACAGCGGTCCGCAGGTGAACTGGCTGCAGCGTAAAGGGTTCTTAAAAAGCTAGTTGGTCGTATGGTCAGCGACAAAAGATTACGCCGGCTGGATGAGAGAGTTGATGAATTTCGCATGCGTATCAAGGATTCCAGCGATAGGGAGGTCTTTGCTGACGTTTTTGACACCGCAACGCTGATGGCTCTGTATGAGCTTGCCAAAAAGGGCTACATTGATGCTATGGGCGGTTCGGTTAGCACCGGGAAAGAAGCGAATATATTTCATGCGATCTCAAAGAAGAACAACACCCTGGAGATCGCCGTTAAAATCTACATGATATCCACTGCTAATTTTAATACAATGAAAGAATATATTTTAGGAGACCCGCGTTTCACCGGGATTAAACAAAGCCGGAAAGATATAATCCTTGCATGGGCAAGAAAGGAGTTCAAGAACCTGAAGCGGGCTGAGGATGCCGGAGTGAGGGTCCCGAAGCCGTACATCACAAGAAGGAATATACTGTTAATGGAGTTTATCGGAAAAGACGGCGTACCTATGCCCCAGCTGAAGGATGTAAAATTAACCGAAAAAGAAGCACAGAGTATTTTTAACAGAATTCTGGATTACATGAGACTGCTGTATTCCAGGGCAGGGCTTGTTCACGCTGATATGAGCGAATATAACATACTTATTGATATGAACGATATGTCCCCGGTAATAATAGACATGGGACAATCGGTGATGATAGACCATTTTAACGCAGAAACGTTCCTGCGGCGCGATGTGAACAATATAGCCAGGTTTTTTAAAAATTGAATGTCCCTGTGGACGAGGAAAAAATGATTTTGATTATAAAGGAGGAAGCAAAATGATAGAACATATTAAAATCCCGCTTGATAGAGTGGCGGTGCTGGTCGGTCCTGCAGGCAAAACTAAAGAGCTTATCGAGGAAAAAACAACCGCAGAGATTAATATCGACAGCCATAGCGGAGATGTTGAAATAATGGAGCCAAAAGACCCGATTAAAGGTTTGCGGGCAAAGGAAGTAGTCCAGGCTATAGCGAGGGGTTTCAGCCCTGAAAAGGCGTTCATGCTGTTTGACGATGACCTTCTTATGTTCGAAACGATTGATGTGTCGGAGATTGCCAGGTCGGAGAAAGACCTTGCCCGCATAAAAGGAAGGATAATAGGCAGGGGAGGGAAGACAAGAGAAGTATTTGAGGACCTTACGGAGACGCGCATCTCGGTTTATGGGAAAACGATAAGTTTGATAGGATATCCGGAGCAAAACGCCGTGGCACGGGCCGGTATAGATATGCTTTTGAAGGGTTCGACCCACGGACCTGTTTATAAGTTCCTTGAGAAAAAGAAAAGTGAATTGAAACGCGCCAAACTGGGTTTTTAACTTTTTTTTCCCACGAAAGGAACCCTGTTGATGCTAACTTGGTCCGGCTTATTTACTTCATAAGAGATATTCTGCCGTCTGGTGTGTAAAGGTTCTTGTTATGAATGTACCGGGTATAAGCGGAAGTCCGCTAAAGAATAGCGATATAGTTCTACATTCTTTTCCTATTTTTTAAAGCCGATATTACGATTATCGTAACCACTGCCAGGCTCACCGCAAATCCCGGTGAAGATTTTTCAGTAGCTCCTTCCGCCTTTACTACCTGTGACTTTTGCTCGGCGGATGAGGATAGTGTGGGAATTGACACATCTTTTATCGAGACTTTTCCTGAGAGTGGATAACTGTCGTTTGCGCCCGTCCCGCCCAGAATAACGAACGCGCCGCTGCCTTTAGATGAACTCCAGTAATTGCCGGATTTCTCCTCATACCATGAGTTCTTACCGCTGTTATCGTAAGCCTGGTCTTTGTTGTCTATGAAATTATTCGAATAAATGTGATTCGTGCTGGTTGAGTCTGCATATATCCCGATCTGATTGCTCTCGATGTTATTGTTGTATATTTTATTATCACTGGATGTGTAGATGAATATGCCATACCTGCCGCTTGATTTTATATAATTGCCTGAAACCACGTTGTTATTGCTTGAAGTGTAAAGCGAAATACCCACGTTGTTATTCATAATAATGGAGTTGGCAATCATGTTGTTATCTGCATTATAAAGGCTTACGCCCGCATCATATGTTCCGCTTCCCCCGTTGTTCTGGATAGTGAACCCGCTGATTATCACGTTATTTGTCTCAATCCTGATCGCACTGCCGGTTTTTTTGGCATCGATGATCGTTTTTTCTTTGTTCTTTCCTATTACCGATATCCCGTCCTTTTTTATAATCAGGTTCTCGGTGTAAGTTCCCTCGCCGACCGAAATTATATCCCCTGTGTTCGCTGCATCTATTGCGGACTGGATTGTAGTGTACGCCTGCCCTGCTCCGACGTTAAGTGTGGCTGCGCCTGCAAATCCGATATTCAACAGTACTATAAAGGCACCTAAAGCACCTATTAAAATTTTATTCATTGTCATATCCCTCATTTACGACTTAATTTTATATTATATAAAGATTGTGAACCAATGCAAGCTACTGGCTTGCATCGGTTGCATTTGTCACATTAGTTGCATTGATTGCGTTAATTGTTGTATTAACCTTGACGATGATCTCCTGATAACTGTACGGCGTCCGCACGTTCGTATAATATAACTGGAATCTGTAGTCACCGGTCGTGTTGAACACGAATGTAACTTTATCTTTGACTGTTATATTGGCGACTTTTCCGCCCGTCTCTATCAGTGTATATCTGGTATCATCAATATTATCCCACATTATAGCATCTCCAGCATCTATTTCTTTCTTCGGTTCAGTGAACCTGTTAGCCATTATCCTTGCGTAAACTTTTCTTCCAGTCGGGGTGGCGGTCACCACAGGTTCAGGCGTGGGCGTAGGAGTGGGTGTGAGTGCAAGGGTTTCAGCTATAGTTGGAACAGGCGTGGGTGCCGGAGTTGGAGTAGGAGGTGGTGTCGGTGTGGGTGTGAATTCCCGCGGCTTGCCTGAATGAAGGGTTACTGGTATTACTTTTGCATCTACCTTTTGTCCATTCACGGATAGAATGATTGTTATCTTGTATGTACCAGCAAGGTTCCTCCCCTGCATCTCCTGCTGTGTCTGGAAATATGCACTGATCGGCTTGACCGTCCCAGGCATAATATTATCTTCAAAATCGATATTGAACGTTCTTGTCTTTTTGTCGTCCCCCATGAATTTGAGCGCAAGGTTCGCCATAGTATCATCCAGCGTCTCTACTTTTGCTCTTATTTCAACCGATTCTTTAGTAATATTTTCAGTACCTGCATTGGCTATGATAAGCTCTGCTGTAACTTTTTCCCCTGCTCTGATGTCGCTTGGGACCAGTTTGACATCAACGATCTTTCCGTTGAGATTGGGATTTGCAAGTTGGATATTTTGAAGTTCTTCGGGGAGGTTATCGCTTGTGGATTTCGAACCTGTACAGCCTGAAAAAGGGACTATTAAAAGAAGTAATACGATGGGTACTAATTTTTTCATCGGGTCACCTCTACATTATAAGCCATTATTCCTTAAAAACATTTCTCATATGCTTATAATCATAATTATTTTCTTTTCGGAATTCAAGTTTATTGACCAGATGGTGTATCTTAACATAAAAAGCATAAGGATTTATAAAGGAATATACTATAACCGGGGGCGAAAGGAAGTATATTATGGAATTCCAGAGACCCAGAGGCACGCGTGATTTCCTGCCTGATGAGATGGCAAAGAGGCGGTATATTGAGAACAGACTGCGCGATGTTGCTATACAATGGGGATACGGGGAAATAAAAACGCCCACTTTCGAGCATATCGAGCTTTTTACGATAAAATCAGGCGAAGGTATCCTGGGTGAGATATATAATTTCAGGGACAAGGGGGACCGCGAGATTGCGTTGCGCCCTGAACTGACAGCGCCCGTCATAAGGATGTACGTCGAAGGTCTCCAGAAATCGCCAAAACCCCTGAAATTCTATTATTTCGATAACTGCTTCAGGTACGAACGGCCGCAGAAGGGACGTTTCAGGGAGTTTTTCCAGTTTGGCATCGAGATCATAGGAAGCGCGCGCCCCGAGGCTGAAGCCGAGGTCATAGCACTTGCGGTGCAGATGCTGAACAGCGCGGGCGTTAAAGGAGACCTGCATGTCGGGCACCTGGGGATCGTGCGCTCGCTCTTAAAAGATATCCAGCCCGAGCAGCAGAGCAGGATAATGCGGCTTGTGGATAAAAAGGATGATAAGGGACTTGATGAGTTCCTTGATGAGATTAACGCACCCGATGAGATGCGCGGCAAATTGTTCCGCCTTATCGGGCTCCGGGGCATAAATGCGATGCAAGAGGCGCGGGAACTGGTCGGGGATATCGAAGCGATATCGCAGTTCGAGGCGCTCCTTGAGCTTCTGGACGTGTACGGGCTGGAATACCAGGTTGACATGGGAATCGCACGGGGGCTTGATTATTATACCGGCATGGTGTTTGAGATATACTGCGAGGGACTTGGCGCGCAGAACCAGGTTTGCGGCGGAGGCTCCTACCGCCTGGCGCAGTTGTTCGGGGGCGAGGATACTCCATCGACAGGGTATGCAATCGGGTTTGACCGGGTGATGGAGATATGCGAGGCGAAACCTGCTGAAGTAAAGCGCATCGTGGTCGTATCATTCGAGGATACGCGCGAACAGGCTATAGTTATCGCACAGAAACTCAGGCAGCATGTAGCCACGTATGTCGATGTAGCGGGCAGGAAGTTCAAAGACCAGATCTCGTATGCCAATACGATAGGTGCAAGCCATGTGGTTATCGCAGGGAAGAACGAGCTTGATGCGGGTAAGGTGGCGCTTAAGGATATGAAGACAGGGGTGCAGGAGCTGCTGGCGGTGGAGGAAGTTGTAAGGCGCATAAAAGAATAGGCATGGGTAAACTCAGGCTTCATCCCCATGAAGCATACGAAGAAGAACTGGAAGAGAGGACGGATTGAATTACCCGGTTTTAATCTTATCGTCCAAGTGGAGAACCTGCTCTTGCTGTTCGGCCCCGGCTTCGATGATGATGAGCAGAACCACGTATATCCCTGAAACGTTGAATAAACTTTATACATATTAATGCTATCAAAGGATGCAGGAGGATAATTCATGGTTAAAATATTCTATGACAAAGATGCAGATCTGGATGTATTGAAAGACAAAACTATCGCGGTTATCGGTTACGGCAGCCAGGGCGGGGGGCAGGCGCAGAACCTGCATGATTCGGGGCTCGATGTGGTCGTGGGTGTGAGGGAAGGCGGTGAATCCTGGAACCAGGCAAAGAACGACGGTCTTGCCGTTATGACTGTGGCTGAGGCTGCTAAAAAGGGCGATCTCATTCAGATGCTCGTACCGGATGAGATACAGAGCGCTGTTTATTACAGCGAAATAGCCCCGCACATGAGCGAGGGCAAAACGCTGTGTTTCTCCCACGGGTTCAATATCCATTATAACCAGATTGTTCCGCCGAAAGACGTGAATGTGATAATGGTAGCACCAAAAGGTCCGGGTTTTCTTGTGAGGCGCACATATACCGAGGGTATCGGCGTTCCTGCGCTGCTTGCGATATACCAGGATGCCTCTGGGAATGCCAGGGATATCGGTATGGCTTATGCAAAGGGCATAGGCGCCACCCGCGCAGGCGTGCTTGAGACTACGTTCAGGGAGGAGACTGAGACCGACCTCTTTGGCGAGCAGGTTGACCTGTGCGGCGGAGCAACAGCTTTGATGAAAGCATCCTTTGAGACGCTTGTTGCAGCAGGATACCAGCCTGAAATCGCTTACTTTGAGACGTTCCATGAGATGAAGCTCATAATCGACCTGATACACGAGGGCGGCTTGAGCAAGATGTGGTATTATGTATCCAATACAGCCGAGTACGGTGGTCTTACGGTTGGTCCGAAAGTGATCAACGAGCAATCAAGGCAGGCGATGAAAGAGGCGCTCCGCAGGATACAGAGCGGAGAGTTCGCAAAGGAATTCGTGCTTGAGAGCAGGGCGAACAGACCTGTGCTGAACGCTCTTGAGAGGCAGGAGAACGAGCATCAGGTAGAGAAGGTCGGCAAGGAACTTCGTGCCATGATGCCGTGGCTGAAGAAAGATTAAATTTTTTATTTTTTAGCTAAAAATATCTGTTCGTAAAGAATCCGTCCCCCCTTGAGCTTGCCAGTACCATAAAATGATTGCACCTCATATGTTTTTCAGATGAAACAACCCTTTCCACTCGTTACTTATTTATACTCAGCATATAATGTTGGACAGTGGACTGATATCTAAAATGATTATAGTCAGCGAAGATGAAGATGAAAGCGACTCTAGTCCGTTACTGTTTTTAAGGCAACCAGTGCACGACAGCGTACTTAATATCAACCATGATTACCGTTATTTGCGGATGGGATATTACGTATCTGCTCATGCGGAGACCTATGGAGTAGAGGTCACACCGGATTGTACGGAAATAATGGATGCATACAGGAACCCGTTGCTTATCGAGAAAGCAAGAAGGTACGGTTTACCGACGAACGGCTACAGGCTTACAACAAAACCGAAAGATGATTTGAGCACCCCGGTAATGTTACTGGCAGTAAACCCTTTCACCAATAACTCGATGAAGATCGTAAAATCGGGCTCAAAACTGCCCGGAATGATCAAAAAAATGAGCATGGACTCAAGATTTCCCGTATCGCTGCACCCTGTCAGGGGCGAAGTGCTTGAAATAATACAGATGTTCGGGGAATCAACCAACGACGAAACATCAGAGTTCGCCGGCAGATTCTTTGAAGTATTTAACATCCCGGTATGTAAACTGATCGTACAGATAGATGACGGGAATGTTATCCTCAATCATTGCGAGCCAGCCCTGAAAAAGGAAGTGAAGTGGGATATCGTGAATGAGAAAGTGCACAAAATAAAGCAGAGTATTTAATAAATCATTAATAAGGTCATGAAAATTGCCTGCTTTGTCGAAGCATACAACTTCAATGATAAATCGGAGCGAAATGCTCTTTTGAAGTTCAAATCGACAGCGGAGTCGATGGGTCATCTATTTGAGTTCATCTTTAAAGAGGATATCACAAGGATACCTGAATACGATGCCCTGTTCATAAGGGCCACAACCGACCCGAGTAACTCTGCGTACATAGTTTCAAGACTCGCCGAGCAAAGCGGACTGAAAGTGATCGATGACCCGCGTTCCATCAGGACATGCTCGAACAAGGCGATACTTCACGACCTATTCCTTAAAAATAACGTACCGGCGCCAAAGTCTCTTCTGTTTACCGGTGATTACTCACAGGAGAACCTTGATGGCATCTTCAAAACCCTGGGATGCCCGGTCGTTATTAAAACCCCCTACACGAGATTCTCTTCCCATGTAGAGAAGGCAAGCAACGAAAAAGAATTAATTGAGATCTCAAAACAGTACCTCCGGAAATCAAAGGTACTGATAATCCAGGAGTATGTTCAATCGAATTTTGACTGGCGCGTTGGGATCCTGCAGAATAAAGTGCTTTACCTGTGCAAATACTGCATTCCGGAAGGCGGATGGAAAGTAAAATCAAAGATCAACGGGAAAAATGTATGGGGAGATACTATCGCCGTCCCACGCGACTCTATTTCCCCGGAACTGGAGGAGATTTGCATAAGCCTCTCAAAGTGCGTAGGGGATGGGCTTTACGGTCTTGATGTAAAAGAAACGGATGATGGATATAAAGTTATTGAGATAAATGATAATCCAAGTATCTATGATGGATATGAAGATACTACCGATACGGATATTTATGAAAAATAATAAATGCGCTTGTATCATAAATTTTTAGTAAGGTGAAGCGCATCATCTCCGTTTTTATAATAGCTCCTGAGTGTTTTATCGACCGAGAAACCTTTTGATTCATACAGGTTCCTTGCTGCTGTGTTATTAACACCTGCTTCAAGAGTGATTTTCCTGAATCCCCGTTCTTTTAAAAATTCAAATGTGGTATCCATAAGTAAGCTCCCTATACCCATGCGCCTGTAAGCAGGATGCACATTCAATGAATAAATCCTGGCTTGCAGGATATTTTCTCTGAATAAAACAATCATAGAACCGATGATATTATCTTCAGCCGATGCGACAAGAACCAGTGACTTTGCTTTAAGTAATAGATATCCCAGTTGTTTTCTGTGGAACGTCTCCTCCTTAAAACATAATTTCTCAAGAGCCAGAAGGTCGGGTAGCTCCTCCTTTTTTGCGGGGCGGATATGCGGGTTCAAGGTACTGCCACTTTTGATCTTACGCACTCTTGCACCTGTTTTACAACTTCAGGATAACTGCCGAACACAAGCCCGAGGTCAACCGTGCCCACAACGTCCACAACTCCGATGGCTGCAATGCCGTAACCTTCCTTGTTCCTTACCGGCACGACGATTACAGGAATCCCGGTATATTTCCCGCTCGTCGGGATGGTGCGGATAATCTTGTTTTCTTTTAAAACCTGCTCCAGTACAGGACCGGTATAGTTATTATCAAGGATTTTTCCTTTCTCGATCCTGACACCTTTTCTATTCAGGCTTCTCATGGTTACCGGGAGCCCTAAAAGCTCATGTACTGCCATTGCAAACGGCGCGATATCCGAAGCATCCGAATCTGCGGAAACCTGTATTTTGGTGTACTCTGCCATTTTCTTAATGTTTCACTTCATACAAGATATAATTTATTATCTGGCAACAATGACAGTACACCCTGCATTCTTCAGTACTTTTCCCGTCACGCTGCCTGAAAGGAATCTTATTAATACGTTCCTGCTTTCAGATCCCATAACAATGGTATGAACTTTGAGAGCTTTAGATACTTTCAATATGGTATTGCCGGTATGTCCGATTTCCAGTATCTTCTCAACTTCCACACCCAGTTTTTTACCTTCAGCCGCTACTTCGTTCAGCACCTTATCTCCCTGCTTTATTGCTTTTTCTCTCTCGGATGCCGAGTGAGCGTTCATAAAATTAACAACGAACAGTGCTGCCATACGATGGTGATATACCTTTGAAAGACGAAAGGCTACCCTTTCGGCTTTTTTCGCCCGTTGAGAACCATCGGTAGCAAGAAGAATTTCCACATTGACCATCTTCCCTATATCATATCGTTCTTTATGCTTATTAAACCTTGCTAAATCTTGCAGACTAAAATAACGTAATGCAATGCACTAAAAATAAAAAAATATATGTAGTAGAATCACCATAATGACTTATTATGAAAGTCGTTTTCAGAATCATTGGCTCAGAGGAAGACCTCAACAACCTTGACACAACCGAAGAAAACGTACATTTCTGTTTCAGACCTTCCGAGAAAAACATCTTTGACCTTGTAAAAAAGAGTCCAAAATTAAAAAGGTTACAGCTGCCTTCCTCATACCAGAAGACGATTTCGAACACTACAAAATCGTTCTTGAAAATGAGGAATGTAAAACTGCTTGTTGGGGATATCTGGGGTCACAGGACTGATATTGACAGGTTCGCAGAGGTAGAGGTTTAATATCAGGGAACTGCTGGCTGCTCACGTTTTAGTGGCAACTATGACCGCGAGAGTTTCGAACATGAATCTCTCCTGGCTCTTGATCTCTATGGTATAGCCAAGAGCTTCCATCTTCGATTTTACTTCTTCGATTCCGCTCAGCGAGGATACCAGCAGCAGGAGCTTCCCTTTCACATCCAAGCATCTGCCAGCCTCTTCCAGGAACCTGTCAATAATCCTCCTGCCGTCACATCCTCCGTCAAGAGCAGTATTAAGCCAGCCTCCTGTCCTTTCTTCCTCAGAGGTCGGAAGATACGGAGGATTAAATATTATCATATCGAATTTACCTTTGATGCAGCCCAACAGGTCCCCTCTTATTGCGTCAATCCCGTTCTCTTTAGTACATTTTGCCGCATCGGGGTTGATATCAATACCTGCTATTTTTGCGTTCGTGTTGGCTTTTATGACCGCAGCCACTATGCCGCTCCCGCATCCCACCTCTAAAAGCCTTTCCGAATCTTTTATCTCCGACAATGCCGCATCTGCAAGAAGGAAAGAATCCTCTGAAGGTTCATAGACAGACGAATCGGTTTTGATGACTGCGTTTCTATAGTGGATCAAGTTATTGCTTTTTTCCCGCTTGCTACTCCTGTTGCATGGCAGTCCGAGCAGAACTTCGGCTGGTGGCAGTCGCTGCATACTTTGCCTATTAAAACCTGTGTCTTATGCGTCTTCAGCCAGTCGCTTGGGTGTTCAGCCTTATGGCAGTTAGAGCACAGATTCTGCTTTAACTCTGGCATATGCTTGACTTCCGAATGGCAGTTATAGCAGGCAATCTTATTGTTTGTAACATGTTCCTTATGAATGAAACTGAAGTCGTCGTATTTCTCAACCCTGTCCCTGCTATTATGGCATGAGTAGCATTTGCTCTTCGAAACGATATCATTCGCACCTGTTGATATGTTCGTATGGCACGTCTGGCAATCATAACCGCGTTCTAAATGATCAGTATGGTTGAAGTTCGTATAATTATGATGCGTCTCTTTCGGAGGACCGTGGCATGACGGGCAGCCCGATATGGACGTGCCACCCGGCACATCCCTGAAGTGACAGGTGAAACATGTTGATGTGGTTACCACAATGTGACCGATATCTTTTTGAACGATATTGGGATGGCACTGGCTGCACGAGGGGTCTGTAACAGACTGATGCTCTTTCATGCCGATAACAAGCATGGAGTGACAGCTGGTGCATGTTAATCCGATTCCTCTCTTGGGCTGGAGTAAATGTGCCTGGTGACTGAAATTTACACCCGTATAAGGCACATCCGAAGAAAAGATGCGCTTTTCATGGCAGGTGAGGCAGTTATTATCCATGACTTTTGCATATAATTTCCCGGAATATTCCTCGACCGTTGTCTCATAGCTGTAGAACTGGAGAAGCCCGTTAGCCTTGCCTTTTATATGACCTATCACTCCCGGTTCATAATGGCATTCAACGCAACGGACATCGTTATGCGAGGATGTATACCAGGAATCAAAATATGGTCTCATTATATGGCAGTTCTTTCCGCAAAAGGCAGGGTTTTCGGTTATCTCAAGGGCTTTCTCAGTAACCACTACCATTGTCGAAGCCATGACAACGAGCACAATAACAATAGGCACTTTGTGCGCTGAAATCCAGTTCTTGATGACTGCAATAGGTGATGTATTATCCATTTTCCTCACTTACCGTTTCCGTATCAGGTATAATATAGCAAAAATCCCGAACACCGCTGCTGTTCCTGCACCCGGTGCCCGTGCAGGTACGGTTGGTTCGGTACCGGATGTCTTAAACTGGGCTCTTTTTGCCCAGTCAATCCCGTTATTGACCTGCTGGTCAAAGTCCATCAGGTTGAAACTATGCCATAACGAAGGGACATTATCCATTACCGCTGTGGCTTTATCAAGGTCAGATTGGGCTGAAGTAACGTCTTTTCCTTTTGATTTTGCATCAGCAACATCGTTCTTTGCTTTCCTGACCTCTTCCTGTAATTCGCTTGCTTTTTCAAGGGCGTTTTTTGCATCTTTTGGTACACTTGCAGATGCTATCTGGTCTGCCGAATTATGGCAAACGCTGCATAGAGGAGTAAGTTCAGAGGCTTTTAGCACCCTGAAGGTGTGTGGCTGGTGGCATGTGACGCATGAGGGTGCCCGGGATTCGGACTTTAATCTCTGGTAATGCATGGTGTTCTTGAAATGATCAAGCTCTTCAGCATGGCATTTTCCGCACGTCTCGGGGATGTTTTTAAAATAAATACTGCTGTTTTTGTCTTTATCGTTTTTCATAGAAGCATGCGCTTCAGCCTCTGTTTTAGCGCGCGGGTTGCCGCCGTGGCATGCGTCGCAGGTGACGTAATACGCTGAATGCCCTGACTCGGACCACTGCTGGAAGTTATCTGTCGCTTTTTTCAGTATGAAATCCTCATGGCATTCAAGCGAGCAGGATATGTTTCTCTCAGTATGGTTCTGTCTTATTTCATTGAACCTGCTCTGTTCATCGGTAAAGGGAGATAATGTCTTGTGGCAATCTATACACGAGTTATTAAGAGCATCCAGATGAGATGCCCCTGCCGGCGCAATAAAAGCGAAAAAAGATACAATCAATGCATAGATATATAATAACATATAATACTTTTCTGGGTTCCGGGTTTTCGAAAACATTTTTCTCTCACATCTTTTTAAGAGTACAAATATTTATTTTTCCTGTTATTTTCAATTAATCCTATCTCATAGCCAAAACCAAGTACCCGTTTTTCAGTCTGGCAATTCTAAAAATTAAATGAGTTTCTACGATAAATACCTTACGAAATTTATCTTAAACTTTTTCCTCCATGTCCTTCCAGGGCGGCAGGATGCGGGTTATAACTAACAGGATTATGAACGGGATTACCAGTATTATAATCGCCGGCAGGACACCTTCCTGGCTGAAAAATACAGGAACATATGTAAGGGTTCCGCTTAAACTCTTGGATATTTCCTGCCCTCCGATGACTACGTTCCACCGCATGGCGAACACACCTATCACCACAAGAATAGATGAGACCGATATCATAATCATTTTAAGCGTTTCCCGGTTCTTCATAATGCCTACAAGAAGGAGAAGTACGAACGGGACAAAGATACCCAGTCCCAGCTGCACACCGTAAAAAGTAGTAGCGATCTTATCTGAAAGGAGCCTGTTAATTATCTCGATTTCTTCAAGAGACTCGTATTTCATGCTGACTACCTCAAGCAATTCCAGCGCTACATCAAGGATCAGGAATATCCACAGGTAATGCGCCAGCGAATGGAGACATTTGTGGTCGATAGCGTGTTTCCTTATCTTCATTGATGCGATATAGAGCAGTATCAGCAGCGCTATGCCTGATACGATGGCTGACATCAGGAATATAAGAGGCATAAGCGGAGTGGACCACCAGGGATTGGCTTTTATGCCGCCGAATATGAAGCCCACATATCCATGCAGGAAAGCAGCCGACGGGATACCTATTATGGCAAGTTTCTTTGCAAGTTTTTCATCATCGTGCAGTGCTTTTTCAGAGATATCATATGAGAAAAGTGCCAGTCCTGAATACAGGAGTTCTTTCCATCCCCTGGAGTTAAGTGCCATTTTGACTATATCTTCCCTGAAAGACAGCCAGATCTCAAGCACAACGACGATAAGATAAAATGAATAAATATACCCGAACCCTGACATCGCAGATGTAAGGTGGGGTGTGAACATGATCTCTATGCCCCTCTCGGGATGACCAAGGTGCGTGACAAGTGGCAGCGTCGCAACGAGCAGGAAGGATAACGCAGTAAGAAGGGCGAACCTCGCAACAGGTCTGATCTCTTTTTTACCGAAAACATGGTATAATGATGACGCTATGAAAGCTCCTGCCACGAGACCGGTGATATACGGATATAATACTATCAGTATGCTCCATTGGATTTCAGCTTCATTGGGATATATGTATCCCCATATTAGACTCTCCATTATCGCACTTCCCTGTCCAATCCTACGTAATAGACCTTGGGTTTTGTTCCCAGGTCAGGTTTAAGTACATTGATTCTCTCTTTATCCAGTATTTTATTTACAGGGCTCTCCGGATCTTTCAAATCCCCGAAAACCCTTGCCCCCACAGGGCATGCCTGCACGCATGCAGGCAGGAGACCTTTGGTGATCCTGTGGTAACACCATGTGCATTTGTCCGCAGTCCCCTTTTCATTATTGAAGTATCTTGCGCCATAAGGGCAGCCCTGGATGCAGTACCTGCATCCTATGCAGTAATCATAATCCACCAGGACGACCCCGTCTTCTGTAGTATATGTTGCTCCCACAGGGCAGACCTGGACGCATGGAGGATTTTCACAGTGGTTGCATATCTTGGGGACGTAGAACGCCTTTTTTATCTCTCCGGCAGGGATGTCATCAGTAAACCCGTCAATGCCTCCATTAGGCGAATCTATTGTTATTTCCTCTTCTCTTCCTTTTTTCACTACCCGGTATCGCTCAATCCAGGTCCTGTAAACAGGCTCATCGAATGGCACATCGTTCTCAAGCTTGCAGGCATTGGCGCATCTTCCGCAGCCAATACATTTTCGGGTATCGACGAGATAGCCCCAGTAATGTTCTTCCCAGTTGTAATCCTCCTGTGATGAATTCTCGGCTGCTATACCTTTCGTAGTAATGGATTCGATTACAGCAGTACCTGCGGCTGCTCCGATAATGATCTTACATCCGATTTTAGCGAATTCCCGTCTTGATACGTTCATTGTAAGGCCTCCATTTACACAAACCACGGCTTATGCGGGTTATGGCAATAAGCGCATTTTAAGTTTTCACCATGAGTTTCGGGGTCGATCTGCGGGAAACCCGATGGTCGTGCTGCACGTTTGAAGTGGCAAAGACCGCAGTAATCCCTTGAATCGTTCGCCGGAGGCGGCATTATCCTGATATTATTGACGTGCTCCTCCGATGGCCCATGACAGGTCTCGCAATTTACCGTTTTATGCCCTGAGTCTGACCATATCGAAGAAATTGTTTTATGGCAATCTTCCTCACCACAACTCGCTGATCCTGCATGCTCAACGGGTAAGTTCCTGTTCTCAATAACAGAGTCTCCCCTGTACCACCCATACTGACCAAATGAATCCGGTACGATTATGGCTCTGACCGCGATAAAACCGATTATCGCGATCGCCAGCAATGTTAATGCTCTCTTTAAATGCGGCTGCATTGTTTTCTCACCTGTATATGGTAATAACGATTTTCTTTACTCCGGAATTCGCTTCTCATTCGCTTAATCTCTTTTCTTCTTTTTGAACATATACAGTACAGCCAGCAGTGAGATTATACCGATCAATCCGGTAAAACCGGGCATTTTGTTGGGTGCTGTTGCTATTGGGGTTGGGGCTGGTTTTAGAAGCTCCTCTGCTTTGTTTATTTCCCTGTTGGCTGCGTCCACCTCGTCCTCGAAGTGTGTGAGATTGAATTCATGCCACATGGGCGCCAGATTCTGTTGCACCGTTAACGCGTTATCCATGTATTGTTCGGCCTTCGTTACATCAGTCCCGTTCTTTTTAGCCCAGAATATATCTTCCTGAGCCGTCTGGATATTGAATTTCAGTTTATTCAATTTTCCAAGCAGGTACTCGGCCTGGACCGGGATATCATAAGGTGCTACCTTTTTATACACGGAATGACAGTTCCCGCAGAAATTCCTGAACTCCTCAGGATTCAACACGGTAAATGTATGAGGAGAATGGCAAGTTGTGCATGTCGGGGCGGTTTTCAATGCCTCAAGCTTCTGATAATGTTTGCTGTTCTCAAAATTAGAAAGTTCCTTTGAATGGCAATTGCCGCAGGTCTTTGGGACGTTCGTATAATAAACAGGGCTCTGGAGGTCTGTAGGTTTCAGGATACCTGCATGAGCTTTCTCCTTTGTTGCCTGCTTTGGGTCACCCTGATGGCAGACATCGCATGTTACTCCTTTGAGAGCATGTACAGATTCAGACCACTGCTGGTAATTAGATGTTGCAAGCTGCCTGACCCTGTCCTCATGGCACTCAAGAGAGCAACTTACGTTCTTCTCAAGATGCTGAACCCTTATCTGATTGAACTGTTTCTGGACTTCGATAAAAGGAGATAATGTCTTATGGCAATCGATACATGAATTCTCAGAAGCAACAGCATCTGGAATTAAGACTAAGATGAATCCGGCTACAGCCAGAAAAATTGCTATGCTAAATAATCTTGGTTGCATTTTTTCCAATCCTATCGTTTTAACGGTCTTCGTTTTAACAAATTCTTGTTTTAAATGTTATACGTTTTTCTCTTCATCAATTTATTATTCCGTATATATAGCTTTTGCTTTTTTCTACTAAAAATTTTCCAGAACATGGGCAGGTATTCCTGACCGGGTTACTTTTTTTTCACCTTACGGAGCAATAGCAGCATGATTCTCCGAATTGTTCAGTATATTTAATTTCAATTAAGACTAAACGACAAAATATATCTATATAAATAGTATATTTGATACAAGTGAGCACATGAAAAAGCTGAACAAATACGTAATTTTTATATTTTTGGTTCTCTCTTTGATAAGCACCACCTATGGGTTTGCCGGAATGGGGGCCAATAAGTCTACAGTACAAACAGACCTGAACAACTCTACGCAATCGGACCAGGATATCCAGTTGTTGCAACATCTTATAGAGATAGATACTATCCAATTTGAATCCCAGAACAAGCTGTATGTACGTGAAACACTGATATACAAAAATACCGGGACAGCTAACTTTTCCGGTACGCTAAGAACATGGATGCCGGACGACGCAGAAAATATCAGTGTAGAAAGAGCGGAGATGATGGCGAATATAGTACCAGTACCTCTCAATATAATCCAGAACGGGAATATTATAAGCTGGCAGGATTTTATTGAGATGAACAGTTCTCTTCCTCCACTGTATATTGTAGAGTATGTACTTCCGGCAAACAGTTTAAATAAATTATCAAAAAAGCTCCTTTATCCCACACTTATCAGCAAAGTGTCTGGCAGCCTTATACTAAAAATAACAAAAGACAAGGGAAACAGCGTAACTATAACTGATGAGAACGGTAACGACATTGGAGCCTCAGGGAATCCAAAAGAAGAGGACAACAGCGTCCTGTATGGATGGGTAGCACCCGGGTTTATGGAGATCAATATCCGGATCTCAAAACCAGCCGCCACCCCGGCTGGCATTGCAGGTTATGTGATCATCGGGCTCCTGATATTACTTGCTCTTTCATATCCTGTCTTACGGAAAAGGAGTGAAAGACTTCAGGCAATCGAAGGGAAAATAAGAACCTCTTTTGAAAGGAAGCCAGAGGAAACCACCGAAGAACCGGAAGAAGCGGTTGAAGAAACACCTGAAACAAGCACAGAATCCGGGGAAGCGGAAGCAAAAACGGATGAGGTGAAATTTGCCGGAAAGACCGGGGATGAGCTTGAGAACGAGAAGAACGAACTTATATCCATGCTTGATAAAGTCGAAAAGGATTATGCATCAGGAAACCTCATCGATGAGGAATACGAAGAACTCAGCAGTTCGCTCAGGACAAAAATCGAAAGGATCAACAAAAGGATAGAAAAGCCTGATTGATTCTATAATCCTATCCCACCATTTTCAAGAAATAATGGTGTATCCGCATGTCATCAGTCAGTTCGGGATGGAACGCAAGGGCAAGCATATTTTTTTCTCTTGCCGCCACGATGAGACCGTTGCACTTTGAGAGTATCTCCACATTCTTACCGCACCCGGTAATGGCAGGCGCACGGATGAACACGGCATTGAAAGGCAAGCCCAGTCCTTTAAAATCCACCTGACATTCGTACGATTCTCTCTGGCGTCCGAAGGCATTCCTGTTAACATGTATATCCATCAGCCTGAGAAGCGGTTGTTTTGTCCGTTCAACCTGCATGTCCCCGTATTTTGCAAGCAGAACAAGCCCTGCGCAGGTCCCCATCACCGGAACACCTGCAATGGCGACTTTTTTTATTTCATCGGCGATTCCCTCCCTCTCCATAAGCCGCCCCAGCGTTGTGCTCTCACCGCCCGGAAGGATTATGGCATCACACACAGGTACAAGCCCGCTATGTTTTATCTTTATGACCTCTGCTTCAAGATTTGACTGTTTTAATGCCCTGGATATGGCATTAACGTGCTCTTCCACATTTCCCTGGATCGCAATGACTCCGATGCGCATGTATCTCAATATTAAACCCTGAATGGTGTACCATAATACAAAAGGCTTTTGTCGATAATAAGATGGATTTTTGGATATTTATTTATATGAATTGAATCTATTAATAGCCTCAGATGAAGGCAGAACTGGCAGATATTATGAAGGCGGTAAGACCGTCTGTGGCAGTCATAGGTCTTGGCGGCGCGGGATGTAATATTATTACATACCTTGCTGATAAGGGCATAGCTGGCGCCAGAATAATAGCAGCCAACTCGGATATAAGCCATCTTGTCCTGCAAAGGGCGGATAAACTGATGCTTATAGGCAAAGAAAGAGGCAAGGGAAAAGGATGCGGGGGCTTTCCGGAAATAGGAGCGGAATGCGCACGAGAAAGTGCGGATGAAATAAGAAAAGAGCTTGAAGGCATCAATATCGTATTCGTCGTTGCCGGTCTTGGAGGCGGGACGGGCACAGGTTCTGCTCCCGTAGTTGCAGAGATATCCAATTCACTCGGAGCCCTGACCATAGCGTGCCTGACGATGCCATTTGAGATAGAATACCTGCGGCGCGAGAATGCCAAAAAAGCCATCCGTGCGCTTGAAGAAACATGTGATTCCGTAGTGCTGGTAGATAATACCAAACTTCGCAAAGTAGCGGGAAACCTGCCTCTTAAGACCGCCTTTGCGGTTGCGAACGGGTTGATCGGGGCATTGATAAAAGGAATCACTGAAACTATAACCGTGCCAAGCCTCATGAATCTTGATTTTGCTGACCTGAAAGCCGTTCTTGAAGAAGGCGGCGTATCCTCTTTCAGCATCGGGGATGCCGAAGGTCCGGACCGCGTGGAAAAAGCGGTTGCGCGCGCCGTTTCCGCACCTCTCCTGGATATCCCTGAGAACTCGACGCCGCACGGGCTGCTTATAAGTATCACAGGCGGACAGGATATGACGCTTGACGAGGTGGCAAAAGTCGGGGAGCTGATGGCTCAGCATGTGCCGAACACCAGAAAGATCATATGGGGCGCCAGGGTCGATGAAACGATGACCGGGCGCATCAGGGTGATGGCGCTATTTGCGAGTGTGGGAAACCCGTTTGGGTAAATTAAACTAAATGTTCAGCAACCCTTTGGGTGAATTTAGAAGATGCCAATCCCATCCCCGCTCTCCTCACTACACCTCCGGGCTTTGGTTATCTATGACTTAATGATTTTAATATCTTCTTGATTTCCTCAATTGCTCAATCTTTGACCGCATTTCATCAACTGCTTTTCTCTGCTGTCTCTCAAGCTCATCGACTATCTCATCAAATCCGACTTTAAGCAAGTACACCTTATATGGTCTTCCCTTCCCTGGCTTCTTCTCTTCCCGCTCACTTATCCAGCCACGTCCTTTTAGCTCCCTCACAGCAAGGCTGACTTCAGGCTGGCGTAATCCAGCTTCTCTTTCAAGATCTACTGATTTAACTTCTTTAGAACTCTTGAGATAGCTCAAAATTCTGGCGACATTTCTACTCATACCTAAAGAAATAAGTGCGTCTGCAATTTCTTCATCTTTTTCATCAAGTTGTCTGATAGTAAGAGATTTCATATTTACTCCCATAATATATTATGAGCCCGTATTATTTTAACCTTTCGATAAGAAAAATTTATCTCACTGTACATGAACACTCAAAAGTATCAAAATTCGATTTATTGTCATACACGCTTTTGAGTCGAATTTCAGTTTTAAGATTTTATGTACTTTTTCGAGCAAAGCCGTGCATATCGCTCATGTGACTAAACACGGAACCCATTGATGCGAATTCCTGTTTGCAGAAAGTGCAGATAAAGGCTCGTGGATAGTCATTATCCTTAGCTTTTTGATTCCTAGCCATTTTAATTCACCTTCATTATAGTCATAATGAATTAATCAGATGTTAACATACTTGTGCTTATAAAGTTATCGGTTGAATTTAAAAAATACGCTAAAGTTTATATTACAAAATGGGAAAAAACCATTTCCATGCGAAATGAAGCAGTACTATATAATTCACAAGTTTTTTCTAAGGCTCTGTTTCAACATTTGGAGCTTCTATTTTCTCATTTTCCATGAATTCTTTTTCTGCAACAAGAATTTCATTAACTCTCTTTGCTTTATCTGGTTTGATATAAACAACTTTTGCTTTCATTATGTCCCTCTCCTAAATAAGATATGTAGAGACTTTAAATTTTTTGGTCACAGAATCGATAAATAATATTTAATAATTAAAAATTGTGTATAAGTGAGGGAGTGAATGTATTGATTTGTTTTACAATACTATAGCGGTATTTTGAAGTTATTTTCGATTCATTTTTGCAAAGACATGGTATTGGTTGAACAGGCTCTGGCGATGGGAGCTACTATGAAGAGTAAGTAGATGATTATGTAAACTTACAATAAAAGATATATCATATCCATACATTGCTAAAAAAGGAGAATAAAGTATGGGAGATAAAAAAATAAAATGCATTGATTGTCACAAAGATTTCATTTTCACAGAAGGGGAGCAACAATTTTTTGAAGAGAAAGGATACGAAGCTCCTAAAAGATGTAAGAGCTGTAGAAGTAAAAAGAAAGAAGAAAAAAGAAGATAGAATGCATTTCATTCGGATTCGTCAGCTTTTACCGTCTTGCTAACATCCAGGAATAATTTGGTTAAATACTGGAAAATCGATTTATAATCTCAATCAGTATAGTCTATTCATGGGCAGGAAAGGTAATCCTTTTTTCTACCACCAAATCCACCCGTCCTGCCCGATTTTCCAATACCACCGAATAATGTTAACGGTTATTGGATTTAAATCATTTTCCCCAAACTTTACCCTACTCTAAGCGAATATATCTTATAGTTTCTCCCCCTCCCGGTTCCTACTCGGTTAATTCAACATAATCAATTGCGTGTTTTAACACTACTACAGGCTTATGAGATACAGTAATAACCAATTCGTATGTTGACACCGACTCCAGCCTGCCTTTGAGCTTAGTCCCGCTTCTAATTGAAATATCCACCTCTTTACCCAAAAAACCATTTAGCATCTCCTTCATACTCTTCGATTCGGAAGTTTGTTCCATTTTATTTAATTTCATATGCTTCTCCTTCTTAACTAAGATTGAATGCCAATCAAATCAACTTATCTATTTCAGATGAAGAGAATAAAATATATATTTATAAATTTCCTACCGTTTAAAAATTAAAAATCTCCAAAAGTCCTTTGGAACGGGTCTTCAACTTCGCCGGGGAATGTTTGAAAATAGTTCTTAATTCTATTCATCATATTTGGTTTAAATTCAATCTGCTTGATATGAATTTCTAATAGATTAATGTAACTCAAATAACTCCGTACGAACTCATACGAACTCCTAAAAGACGATGAACACGGATGACACTGATACGCACGGAATTATATCTGTAAAAATCCGTTTAACCTGCGCCATCAATATTCAGCAAATAGTGAATGAGGCACCACCTACCACCATCTCATGCTTTCCTGCGCGACCATGCGCATCTCCGCGGCGAACTCAGCTATGTTATGCACGCTTGAAAGCCGAAACTTCGGCTTGCGCAGTATACTGGCATAAGGAGGATGTGTGGCTATGAGGTCAATGGACTCGCTCTCTATCAGGTCAAGCGACCGCGCATCCCCAACATACTTAATGATGATTAATATCGTAGTTTAATGAATTCATCGACGCAGGATTTCAATAATTTTTTCAATAACACCGGCGGTTATTTTCTTTTTAAGGTGACCTGCAGAATACAAGATTATGTTGCTATCGGCTGTAAAGATTCGATTTGGTCTTATATGACTCTTCTTTTTAAGACTCCCCTGCTCAAAATCGTTCTCATCTATCGGGATAGCATCATTGTCTTTGACCCATTGACTGGTTATCAGGCATAAAATCACGTCGTCTCCTTTCAAATCTGCAATTACAAGTGCCGGACGCCTTTTAGCCTCAGTTAGGTCTGTAAACGGAAAGGGAAGGACTACAACGTCCCCTTTTACAAATCTTGCCATGCTTCATCTTCTTCAGGACGCAGCCATTCCTTTTTTAATGAGGATTCGCTTGCTATTGCAGTTTCCATGCTCTCTTTTCGTGATTTTATTTTAAGAAAACGAATAAAATCGAGTATTTCATCAAAGAGATCATCCGGAACATGCTCGATTTCACGTAAAATTAATTCTTTTTTTGTAACATTTACCATGGTATTGTGCTCATTTATATATCAATTCGTTTGGTTATAATATTTATGCTTTAAATCCTTGCCTACCACCACTTCATGCTCTCCTTGAGCTCACCATCCTTAAGTTTCAATAAAACCCCAAGAAGCAACCCGCCCGAAGGGCGGCGCAGCCCAAAAATAAATATTAACAACGAACTCATACGAACTGGTACGAACTCAATTAAAGTGCGGTATTTTGACAGGATTAACAGGATTGACAGGATTAAAATCTAGAGGCGAAGTCTACCACCATTTCATGCTCTCCTTAAACTTTGTCGTTCTTTCCCCCGCCTCCGGCTTCCTGAACACATAAAGATGCTCATGCCCGATAAGATAAAAGTCATACTTCTTCCCGAACCACTTCTCCCTGGTGCTCTTCATTTTCCACTGAAGCTTGATAATATCCTCGCGCAGTACGAACCCAGCCTCAAGAAAGCTCATCAGCACCCTGGGCGTTATGGGCACAAAATGCTTGTTCCGCCTTGTATCGCCTATGAGAATGGCGCAGTGCTTTCCGGGCTTGAGCACACGCATACACTCCTGCGCAACTTTGCGCATCTCCGCGGCGAACTCAGCTATGTTATGCACGCTTGACAGGTCGCCCTCGCGGTCATGGGAATAAGGGATTATACTGGCATACGGAGGATGCGTGGCTATCAGGTCGATGGACTCGTTCTCTATCAAGTCAAGCGACCGCGCATCCCCAACATAAGTCTTAATCTCCGGCGCCTGATACTCAGCATCCAGGGGCGTATAAGCAAAATCCAGCCTGTTCCGCGCGACCATGACAGCATCCGGGTTGATGTCCACACCCACGGCTCGCCTCTCTAAAAGTTTACACTCTACAAGCGTAGTGCCAGAGCCCGCCATCTGGTCAAGCACCAAATCACCTGGCGCTGTGTAGCGAAGAATGAGGTTGCGCGGGATGTATGGCGACCAGTTGCCCCTGTAGTTTCCGACGTGCGTAGCCCAATCGCCGCGGTCGGGGAAGCTCCAGACTGTGGTGGTTTCGGGGGTGAAGGTGGAGGGGGCGAATTTATGGATTTTCCAGTTGTGGTGGAGCTTTATTTTGGTTTCTCCGATTTCTACTTCTGGGTGGGATTGAAGGAATTGTTTGTAGTCGGTCCTTGTGATTTCGAGCAAGGATCGATATTGATCTGATTGTTAATATATAAATTAATATGATCTAATTTTGTGAATATAATTAAGTTGTAAGTAAGTTGTATTTAAACTGTAACTAACATCATGTCATAAACAGGAATAGATTTATTATTGCAGGAATGTCATTTATTTTCAAATATCCTAGTATATTTTAAAACTGTTAATTTGTCTTCATTTATAATTTCCAAAGAAAAGACATCCCCCTCATTTATTTTATTTTCTTTGCAAACCTGTGTAGGTATAGTAAGATCTAAAGAATCTGTACCGTGATGAGCGCGGGCTTTTACAGTGAATTTTTTACCCATGCTTTCTTAGTAATTTCATGTACATAACTTATTTACTGTACATAATGTACATTTTTAATTTTCAGGAAGTAAGCCTAACAAAAGTATTGGGACAGGGATTGGTAGTAATTTAAAATACCGATATGCAAAATCAAATTCAGCCATATTGTTTACGCTGGCAGGACGAGTTGGGAAAAATTCTTTTGGGTTTGTAGGAACAATCAAGACCGCTAATGAGAGAAGATTTTTTGTCAATCCAAAATGAAATTTATAATAATCACGATAAATGGTGGCACTATTTCCGAATTGGATTTCTACAAAAACATCATTCTTTTGATAATCGCCTATTAACTTTGGATCCTGATAAAGTACAGGTTGTGATTGCCAATTATATTTTGAAAATTCAGTATCAAATGCTTTGTTGTATGCAGTTTGGTGCTGAAATTTAGTACCATTATATACAATTTCAAATTCAGGCTCCCACTGTATAGCATCAATACATGAAAATATTTCATGTACTTCATCTACATTGCGAAGGAGTCGTTGGCTACAAAAGAAATAAGAGTCTTTAAATTTCATGATTCAAGCTTATATAATTTTAATGTGATGGTTTACAATCACAATCTTTTTAATTGGAATAAAAATATCAATTTCTGTACATTATGTACATTTAATTTGGATTCTCTATGAAGCTTCCTCGGATTACAAGAGAATTTGGATTGTATAATTAAAAATACAATCGCTATATCTGGATACTGCTATTACCTTAATCGGTATTAAAAAAATCGAAAAATCCGCTACCCTTTACTCGCCAAGGAATTCAATCTTTTGTGAATCATGTTCCTTCGCTAGAGTGTAGAGCTTGATGAGGGGTTCATAAGTTCTTGCCTGGCAAATTCCTTTTATATCTCTGAAAAGACTGCGTTTGATTTCTTTGTCAAACTTGCTCATTTTATCAACCGGAAGAATTATAAACAGCTTTGTTCTCTGACCAGATTTGTAAAGGTCAAGTAACCTTCCAAGCCCTTTTGTTACATCTGTTGTATGCTCTATTTCGAAGGCATATTCGGGAACCAGCATTTCAGTATCACCGCCGAACCATAATACATCTATGTGGCTGACTACCTCTATAACTTTTGGATGAAAGATATCGCTTTGAAATTCTTTTATGGTTGCAATTTCTTCAATAGGTCTATTCATAAATCTTTTTTTAGCATCATTAATCGCAGCCGATGTCTCATAACCGTATATTTTCCCTAACTGAAGCAGCATCCCCTGAACATCCTCATGCCCTGGATTCGGGTTCTTTTTCGGGTCAAACTCCTCAAGAGGCTTTTCTTCCCTGAGATACCATATCCCGCTCCCCTTCTCCTCCTGATAGAAAATGCTGTACTGCTGTAAGGTACGTCTTACAGTGTCTCTCCATGTTGGATTTGTTTCGGTCTTCGGGTGTCCCTTTATTTTGGAGTAAATATCGTCAAGATGACCTGAGCTGCCGATTTCTAAAAGAGCTTCTTTTACGACATCTTTCCAGGTCAGTTTGCTCTCGTTCTTCATTTGCTGACTTAAATAAAATTCTTTGATCTTAACACTTTCGAGGGTAACATGGATTCCTTGCAGCAAGAGTTCGTTGTGAGTTCGTATGAGTTCGTTGT
>NZ_FZMP01000178.1 GCF_900196725.1 Candidatus Methanoperedens nitratireducens
TCATAACCAAGGGTAAAACTTGGGTAAATTCCATTGTTGAAAAATGTTTATAAACTATAAGAGACAACAGATATAACAAAGAACAAATTAGCACTATAAAAACGGGGGTAAAACTCAGTGCAATATTTGGGAGGAAGTCCATATGGAATTAGGGAAAGTTAATATCAATAATTCAATTGTAGCAGGATTAGTTATATGGCTGTTGCTCGGCGCAGGAGCAGGGTCAGCAGGCACCCTTACTTCAGTTAAAGTGACAATAGCACCCGTTATAGATGGAACACCTGAAGCAGTGTGGGATCAGGCTTCTGCGATGACCGTCAATGTTGCGGGCGGAGCAAATACAGGGTCGCATACAGTCACACTTAAAAGCGTTTATACTGACGATTCAGTATACTTCCTTGCGCAATGGAACGACCCAACAGAAAGCCTGAGGCGCATGCCCTGGCAGAAACAGGCAAATGGAAGCTGGAATGTACTTCAAACGCCTGATGCCAAGGAGGGCGGCGAAAACACATATTATGAAGATAAGTTCGCCCAGATCTGGAACATAAACATGCCCTCATTTGATGCACAGGGTTGTATTGCCACCTGTCATGTCGGCGAGAACTCTGATGTCAAAGATTATGGAAATAAATATGCTCCGAATCCGGGCGAGACTGGAGATATCTGGCATATGAAGATTGTAAGAACCAACCCCACAGGCTACATAGACGACCAATTTTTGGACTCTACAAGATACAATAAGACAAGCGCACCTGAGGCGGGAAGGCACAGCGATCCCGGGGTTGTGCCGTATTATAATAATATCAATGCTGCCAGGAATGCTCCAAACTATACTTCACCAACACAGCCAGCCCAGATAAACAAAACATACTGGATATTTGATGATCAGAAACAGCCCTTCAATGATACCTACAGAGCCAACGATGAAATTGCAGCTATCATCGCAAGACCGCCTACAGGCGATAGGGCAGATATCCAGGGCAAGGCAGTTTATACGGACGGCAAATGGACGATGGAATACGGCAGAAAACTCACCACAGGCAGCCAGAATGATGTCCAGTTCTCAGACATGAAGAAGGAATATTCCTTCGGGACGGCGATCTTTGATAACGCGCAGGTAAGGCACAGCTATGAGAGCGGGGTAAGCAAGCTTGTTTTCACCGAAGCAACGCCCACGGCAACAACACCGGCAGCGACAACTCCTGCGCCGACCCCGACAGAGGCACCTGCATTTGAGATAGCTTTCGCGATTGGGGCGCTGCTTGTAGCGCTGCTTGTCAGAAGAAGGTATTGATTTTTACCTTCTTTTTAACATTTTTTACTGATTTCATCATGCTTTACCTGCAGATTCACCCAGCACAACACCCGTCGCTATAAGATGCGCAACCCTGAGCGGCTCGGGGATATTGCTGTGCATTGAAGTAATGCGGACTATCTCGATAGCGCTCTCTTTATCGATGCCGCAGAACTGGATATATACCGGGTTCTCCTGTATTATCTTGTAAATTTTCCCTGCACGCCGGATTATCTCCCACCTCTCTTCCGACTCTGAGAGATGCTTGAGGGCGAGCCTGATGCTTTCAAAATCAGGGCATGAACGCATGAAAACGATGACCGGGATTTTTGTCTCGTTAAAAAGTTCATTTATATCAACAGGATTAAATCCTGCATATGTGACCCCATCCAGCATGATGACCCTTATCTGGCTGTAATACTTTGAACCCCTGACCATCCGTACGATGGCGGCGGTGGCATCCATGCCGTCTTTTGTTATTTCCGAGCGAAGAATGCCATCAAGCTGCCTGCCTCCCCTGAAAAAAGCACCTATTATGGTGACCTCCTCTTTTATTAAAGGCGAATCATCGATGGCAAGGATACGTATCTGGGGTTTTATGTGCACTATTTTTGCTAAGTTTTAAAGTTTTATATAGATTTCCGTTAATCTTAATATTGCCTGCATTAATATATACTGCCTATGAAGTTTGTTGAAAGATGTCCCAAATGCGGAGGCGAGGTTCAGACAAAAAGTGTAAAAAAATCAATCGGGCTTGGATTTGTAGATATTCCCACGGCACAATTCTGCCTGAACCCGCAGTGCGACTGGTACCAGGATTTTTCCGAGACTAAAAAACCTGATGAGATAAAAGAGGATGTTCTCCAGATCAAGCTCCCTTCGATTAAGGATAAGATACCTGAAATTAAAAAACCCCATACTGGGACTGAAGTTACTCAAAAATATCCTGCCCTGAAAGGAAGCCTGAGAAATGTCATCGTACTGGGTGGGGTTATCGTATTTATCGTGATCCTGTCTTATTATCTGATACCGCAATTTATGCATCTCCCGGATACTTCCGATATTAATGCATCTGTGACGACTACACCAGCGGCAGATATTGTGCAGGGATATGTTCCGGTACAGGCATCAGCTCCGGCCATTGAGCCTGAACAAAGTGAATCATATTCGGTTAAAATGGATGTGGGGCATGGATTTAATCCTGCCGTTATAAACATAAACAGGTCAGACACTATCGTATGGAGCAATGAGGAACAGCAGCGCACACGCATTGTCCTGGTCAGTAAAGAGGGTTTATTTGAAAACAAGACTACAGAGTACGCAAAAAGAACCTTTTATCAGTTTAACCGGTCAGGTACTTATAATTTTGTCCTGGCAGCGTATCCTTCTCTTAAAGAATACCCGAACGCTACAGGTAAAGTGATCGTAAAATAAAGATCACGTTTATCTTTTTTTCATCCCGCTCATATTCTTTCGGACAACAGGGTTTTTTCAGGTACATCTGTTGCTTCCCTGTCAACAGAATGAACCTCAAAGCAGGAGACCATTCTTGACCCGATCTTTTTCCGCGTGTACATGAGCTGCCCTCCAGTTTTAAGGAACATGCCGTACACTTCATCGAACCGCTGTTTCTCTTCATCTGTAAGCTCAATAGACGATACATTCCCGGACAGGTGGTTTATCGCGATCATTACATTTACTTCTCTGATTCTTTTTAGCTTTGAGCTGTCCTCGCCATTCTCGATGTACACGCTTCTTTTAAGTTCGGGCGACCAGCCCACACTCTTACGTTTGAACTCAATAAAGGTTACGGGTACATATTCCCCTTCTCCGGGTTTGGGAAATTGTCCAATTAAATGATACTCGTTCATCTGATTAAATTCCGATTGCGAACATTTAAAATTAATCCATATAAATAAAACATCCCGCCTCCCAGACTCGAACCGGGGACTTCGCGGTGCCTGCGCGTTAATGTGTGCATATCGCACATGAATCATACTACAGCCGCGCACTCTGGCCACTGAGTTAAGGCGGGGTGGACTGTCAATATGCACGATTATACTTAACCCTTTTCTTTCTTGGGCGGTACTTTCCCTCCCAGGTAATCGATCATCGGCTGCGTGACCAGCGGCACCACATCATCGATCATATGCGGCATCAGGTTATCCATCACCTTCGGCATAAGCTCTGGCATCTGTTCTGCCATGTAATCCGGCATGGGGATCCTCTGCTGTACCCTCTCCAGCGTTGCGGGCATGACTTTCGGCATCATCTTCGGGAGCAGGATGGGAAACAGCACCGGAAACATCGGCTTCATGAGCGAAAGCGCGCCCGGAACCCTGCCCATCGCACGCATCATCTTTCCCATCCCGAAGGGCATGGCGTCGATAAGCTCCGGGAACATCGTGCCCATCAGGTCTGCAAAGCCCCGCGGGGTCATGAGAGCTATCATCGCCTCAAAGACAGCCCACTGTGCCTGGACTTCGGGGTTCGGGTCAGGGAATTCATAGCCGATGGCAGCAGCCGCGAACCTCGCAAGGTCCACGACTTCAACCGGGACTTTCTTCTTATCTGTGCTCACCCTGAGCTGGAACTGGCAGCACGGGCATAGTGCAAGCACCTTTTCAGCACCTGCCTCTACAGCCTCATCAAGGCGTATCCTGCCAATATCCGCAGCTACAGGCGGCTCTTTGATAAGGGTCAGTACCGAACCGCAGCAGTGGGCGTTTTCCCTGTTGTGGCTCATTTCAACAAATTTCACGTTCGGAATGGCTTTTATGACATCGCGCGGAGGTTCGTATATGCCGGACGCCCTGCCGATGTGGCAGGAATCATGCCATGTGACCGTAACCGGTTTCGTGGCTTGAGCAGGGAATTTGAACTCTCCCGCTTTAATCTTCTCTGATACTATCTGGCTGTAATGCCTGGTCGAAATCCCATACTTTATTCCCAGTCTCTTAGCCCATTCAGGGTAAACCTGGCGCCACATCAGATCGCATGCAGGGCAGGAAGTAATGACAGTATCAGCGCCGGCAGCCTTAACCGCAGCAATGTTCCGTTTCATTGTCTCTGCGAACAGGTCCCATCTGCCAGCCACAAGCATCGGTGTTGCGCAGCAACTTTCCTTCTCGCCAAGGTATGTAAAGTCCACGCCTGCCTTATCAAGCAGCCGTACGCTTGCCATGCCGATGTCCTTCTCAACATAACTGGCTGTGCAGCCGGCGAAGTACACGTTCTTCGATCTGTGATGCGGACCGTGTTTCTCCTTTAAGTCTTCAGGGAACCAGGCAGAGCGGTCTTTTCTATACCCTGCCCAGATATCGCCTTGCGCGCGCAATGCTTCAGACATTATCACGAATGGAGGGAAGGTCATCTGTTTATCTTCGTTAATCAGCTTGCCCCTGAGTTTCATCCATGAGGGTTCGACAGGCAAAGAGGCGGAGCAGCGCCTGTTACATAGCTCGCATGTTGTGCATACAAGGAACGTATCAACCATCTTCTGATTCCACTGAGCGCGACCTTCCATATACTCGCGCAGCCAGTACCATTTGCCCCTCGGGCTCTGGCTCTCCCAGCCGCGTCCGTAGAACTGGGCGCACTCATCCATGCAGTATCCACACTGTGAGCAGCTATAGGCATACCAGGCTACATCAGCAGGGATATCGCGGATGTTGCCCTCAGGTCTCTCACCAATGCGTGTAGTTACCATGTTCCCCAGCGGGCGGATAAGCGGCTCGAAACTTCCGGCTACGTGCAGCGCAATACCCAGGAGCCCGTTGCCGATGACCTTATCGGGATTCATCAATCCGCGCGGGTCGGTTTCTTTTTTGAAAGTGCGAAGTCTTTTTGCCCGTTCTTTGCCCAGCACTTCATCGGTTTTCTTTGAGAAATATAATCCTGTCGCATAGGGTCTTCCGCCGTTCTTTTCGGCGATCTTCATGATCGTGAGGACAAGACCAAATACAAAGTTGTAGCTGAACTTTCTCTGGTCGCTCGGGATGAAACCCAGAATAACGGCTTCAGGCTCGCCTTTTGAGCCGTTCCGGATAATGACGCCCTCCTTAACTATGGGCTGGTCTACCTTTCGTTCGATCTCTCCCATCATGCTGCCCAGATTGGATAAAGGCACAATGACCTCGGCAGGCACAAGAGAAGGACCGAGGCGCTTTACGACCATTAGCTTGAACCGGTGTTCCCACTCATGCCGTGCTATGCGGTCATCCAGGAGCTCAGCCTCGCAGGGTTTGACCAGTTCCGGCAGGGCAGAGCGGACCGTTCCGCTGTTCTTCATGCGAAAAGCCAGTGTCAGTACGTAAGCAGCGGGCAGGAGCACGCGCTCCTCCGCAGGATGCCCGTAGTGCTCCATCACTGGTGCGCGGTTCTTCATTTCAGCCATACGCGGGTTGATGAACACCATTGACCAGATGGGCAGTTTAGCTTCAATGATTGATTTCACAAGCTTCTGGAGGTCAAGGGCATCCGGACATGCTAAAGCAGCTACATCCATGTCTTCTTTTGGCTGGACGCGTAGAGTTACACGGCTTATCAATCCCGTAATTCCCTCAGCCTCTGAAACAAGGTCAAGTTCTTCGCCTGAGAAGTCACGAACCTCTCCTGCAGGTAATACAACCCTTGCTGAGACCACGTTCTCGCGGAAATAGCCGTATTCGTAGCTTCCGATACCTGCTCCGCCCTGAGCAAGCCAGCCTCCCACGGTCGAGGAAGGGTAGCTTGTGGGATAGAGCCTCAGGGTCAGATCAGAAGACGCAAGCTTGTTATCCAGTTGCTCCCATGAGATGCCAGGCTGCACGGTCACGGTCAGATTATCCTCATCAACAGCCAGTACTTCTTTCATCCGGTAAAAATCAACAACAACTCCTTTCTTGACCGGGATCGCTCCCCCGTATCCCGATGTTGCTTTGCCCCTCGGCGTAAGTGGAATCTTATGCTCGCCAGCCCACCTGACAAGTTCGATAAGTTCTTCCTCGCTTCTGGGCTGGACGACAGCATCGGGCGTTGTATCCCCGATGAGAGGCTTGATTAGGGCAGGGATGGCGGCAATGTCGTGCCCGTAAAGTTTGCGTTCTACAGGGTCAAAGGTCACACGGTCTTTGAATTTTTCTTCAAGATATGCTTGCTGGCTCGTATTCAGGGTCATTATTATCATCTTTTTATGGTTTTGACAATACTATACATAACCTCGATGGGATTTATAGTTTATGTATGATCTTCAATTAACCATACAAAACGTAATGTTTAATTTTGTGCACAAAAAACATGCATAAAATTTATAAACATGCTATTACATCATGTTAAGTATGGAAGAGAGACACAGGGTACTATTAATCAAACAAAATCCATGGTGGCAGGACAAAAAATTAAGCCTGCCTGAATTTGAGAGAGCCCTTCATGAAAGGATATTAAAATATGTTGGGTATAAACAAATAATAGCTATAGTAGGGCTTAGAAGGGTGGGAAAAACGGTACTGGTAAAGCAGATTCTGCAGAAACTTGATGCACCAAAAAATAACCTGTGCTACATATCTCTTGATGACATAGATTTTCAAAAATATAATACCGCTGAAGACTTAATAAATTACTTTCTGGAATTTTCAGACAAAAGTAAAGTAAGGTATCTTTTTATGGACGAAGTGCAGAAGTTGCCAAATTGGGCAGACCTGCTAAAAGTATATTATGATACTGAAGAGAACCTTAAAATCTTTATCTCGGGTTCAGCCAGTCTTGAGTTAAATCAATACAAAGAAACTCTTGCAGGGAGAATTCTTACTTTCTATCTGCCCATACTGACTTTTAAAGAATATGTGAGATATTTTGGATTGGAATATGAAATTTCAAGAAAAGAGTTGTTCAGGGAGTATGATCTGAAATTTGCCGAAAAAAAAGAAAGGTACAAAGCGTTATTTGAAAGCTACCTGATAAAAGGCGCGTTTCCTGAGTTGCTTGAAATAAAGGACGAAGAGTTTATAAAAAAATACATAAAAGAATCAGTAATAGAAAAAGCAATAACTGATATAGCCAGGCTCTCCGGGGAAGATGAAAAAATAATATATGAACTATTGAGATTACTGGCGAACAGCAATGCGCGATTGTTTGAAATTGTGAACCTATCGGGTATTTTAAAAGTCAATCGAAACCTAATATCTTATTACGTTAACCTGCTTGAGAAATCCTTTTTGATAAATGTTGCTTACAATTTCACAGCGAGCGTTGCCAAGCAGGTCCGAGCGAGCAAGAAGCAATATTCTGCTCACAGTTCAATTGTTATAGCTTTGCTGGACTATCCTTTTGAAATTATAAATACTGAGGTTGTCGGGCATCTGGTTGAGGCGGCAGTAGCAGGCAATATTGATAAAACCGCCTTCTGGAGAACTCCGCAGAAAGATGAAGTGGATATTGTAGTAAAGGAGAAGGAAAGAATTCTGCCGATAGAGGTAAAATATCAATCGTATATAACAAATAACGATGTGAGACCTGTGTTGAAATTTTGCCAAAAGTTCGAAGTTAAAAAAGGGATAATTATCACAAAAGATCAGCTTGAGAAACGTGACATCGAGGGTACAGAGATTCTTTTTATACCTGCATGGCTATTTTTGCTTTTATCCGGCATTTAGCTGTGTGATATTTATAAAGGGTCATGCCAATATTATATAGTTAGAAAGACAAATTTGATATTGTTTCTATGCATACGAAAAAATAGAAGAAAAAGCTACGAAGAAATAAAATTAAAGGCTGCAATCCTGATATTACCCTTATGTTCTCCCAGAAATCCGCAAATCTCCCCCCGTTCCACGTCATGGAAGTGCTTGAGAGAGCGCAGGAGCTTGAGTGCGCAGGTAAAAACATAATCCATCTTGAGATAGGTGAGCCCGATTTCCCGACTGCGCCTCATATCTGTAATGCAGCTCTGGATGCTTTGAAAGCAGGTGAGACGAAGTACACCCACAGCCTGGGGCTGCCTCAGCTCAGGGAAGCGGTTGCGGAGTATTATAACCTGAGATTCGGTCTTGATATAAACCCGCAGCAAGTCGTTATTACATCAGGTACAAGCCCGGCGTTGCTGCTTCTTTTTATGTGTCTCCTTGAGCAGGGTGACGAAGTCGTCATGTCGAATCCATATTACGCCTGCTATCCGAACTTTGTGAAATACCTGGGCGGCAAGCCTGTATTTGAATATACTCATGAAGACGCGGGCTTTAGTTTGGAGCCTGAAGGGGTTGCTCGAAAAATCACTGATAGAACAAAAGCCATATTGATAAATTCCCCATCAATCCCACCGGCAGTGTGATGTATCCTGAAACCATGCGGGGGATTGCAGAGGCAGCAGGCAAAGTGCCGGTGATCTCTGATGAGATATACCAGGGTCTTATTTACAAAGGCAAAGACCACTCCATACTGGAATTCACTGATAATGCCTTTATCCTGAACGGCTTTTCCAAGCTGTACGCCATGACCGGGTGGAGGCTGGGGTACCTGATCGCCCCGACTGAGTACATCAGACCGCTTCAAAAACTACAACAGAATTTCTTCATCTGCACCAACAGCTTTGTCCAGCATGCAGGGGTGGCTGCACTCCGCGGCACGCAGGAGCATGTGAAAGAGATGGTAGCCACGTATGATAAACGGAGGCGTTATATTCTGAAGAGGCTAAAGGGGATTGGTTTCGGAATCAAAAGCGAGCCTGAGGGAGCATATTATGTTCTTGCCAATGCAGGTGAATTCGGTCCGGATTCGCTTGTACTCAGCAGGCACATCCTTGAAGAAGCGGGAGTGGCTGTAACGCCGGGTATTGATTTTGGCGACGGGGCTGAAGGTTATATCCGTTTCTCTTATGCGAACGGCATGGAAAATATCAGGAAGGGCATGGATAGAATAGAGAAGTATCTATTTGGTTAAATACCAGATATTTGTCGAAATATTCCAGTTGGTGGAATATTCTGACTTAATTTTGTTACCTTAAGAAGAAGATGTTAGCATAGACGTTTTATACAGAAACATATTTTATAACGAAGCTCCATGTTAGAACCTCCATGTCCAATTTCCCATCAGATAAACCGGTCGTTGTAACCTGCGGTCTTCCGTATGCTAACGGCAAATGCCACATCGGGCACCTGCGTACCTATGTACCCGGGGATATCTTTGTCAGGGCTCTCAGGAAGCAGGGTCAGGAAGCCGTATTTGTCTGCGGTTCCGATGCTCACGGGACTCCGATAGTGGTAAATGCGGAAGAACAGGGGATTGCCCCGAAAGAGCTTGTGAACAGGTACCATAAGCTTTTTGAAAGCGTCTTCAAAGCGATGGAAGTGGAATTCAGCATATTCGGGAATACGGATTCGCCCACAAACCATGCAAGGACGAACAGCATTGTGGAGGCACTCATACAGAATAACTATGTGTACCCGCAGGTCATCAAACTGGCTTACTGTCCCAGGGATAAGCGTTTCCTTCCGGACAGGTACGTGGAAGGCATCTGTCCGTATTGCGAAGCGGTCGCGCGCGGCGATGAATGCGACCAGGGGTGTGGGAAGCATCTTGAACCGGGCGAGATAAAGAATGCGCGGTGCAGGATTTGCGGAAGCCCTGCCGAGTACAGGGAGCAGGAGCATTTCTTCTTCAAACTCTCAGCCTTCAGCGGATTTCTCTCAAAGTACCTAAATACGCTTTGGGGCACGTCGAATGCCATAAATTACGCAAAAGAGTGGGCAAAGGACCTGAAGGACTGGTGCATCACAAGGAATCTTGAGTGGGGCGTGCGGTTCCCGGGTCATGATGACCTTGTAGTGTACGTCTGGGTGGATGCGCCCATCGGCTATATCTCGTTCACCGAGGAATGGGCGAACAGGACAGGCAACGATTGGGAGAAATACTGGAAGGGCGATTCGCGCATCATTCATTTCATAGGCGAGGATATCACCTACCACCACTGCATTTTCTGGCCTGCGATGCTGAAAGGCGCAGGTTATACCCAGCCCTGGGCTGTTGTTGCATCAGGCATGTTGAAGATCGACGATAAGAAGTTCTCAAAGAGCAGGGGATATGTTGTGTGGGTGGACGAGGATTACCTTGACCACGGTTTCCATCCCGACCTTTTGCGGTATTATATCTCAAATTATACATCTCATACGAAGGAATTGAACTTTTCATGGAAGGTGTTCCAGGATAAGGTAAATAACGAGCTTGTAGGCGCGCTCGGAAATTTCCTGCACCGGACGCTGCATTTTGCTTACAAGAACTTCGGGAGAGTACCTGAGGGTGAGGTTGATAAGGAAATTTTCGAAAAAATAAAATCAACTACCAACAACGTAATATCAGCCCTTGACGAGTACGAGTTCAAAAAAGCCACCGATGAAATGATGGAGCTTGCGCAGTACGGGAACGCATATTTCCAGTCGAATGAACCCTGGCAGCTCATCAAAAAAGACAGGGAAGCGTGCGCCCGTGTTGTGAAGAACTGCCTCCAGATAGGAAAAGCACTTATACTGCTGTTTGAGCCTGTGCTTCCCGGAAATATGGAAAAGGCATGGAAACAGTTAGCACTTGCAGGGGATGTACATTCCGCACGGTTTGAGGACGGGCTTATCGAATTACCATCTGTGGAGCTTGGTCCTCCTGAAATATTATTTTCAAAAATCGAGGATAAGAAGATAAAGGAAATGGAAGCGATACTTGATAAAAGGGTAAAGTTAGCAAAGTCAAAAGAGAAAAAGATAGAGGCAGAGGAGGTGAAGCCAGTGATAACATTTGAAGAGTTCCAGAATCTCGATATCAGGATAGGCACGGTGCTCGCAGCCGAGAATATCAAAGGCTCTGATAAATTGCTGAGACTGGAAGTGGATATAGGAGAGAAACGACAGATCGTTGCGGGAATAGCGAAATCCCATGATACTTCACAACTTGTCGGGAAGCAGGTTGTAGTGCTGGCGAATATGAAGCCTGCAAAACTTTTCGGCGTGGAATCCTGCGGAATGGTGCTTGCGGCGGATGTTGAGGGCGCGGTACTGTTAATGCCTGAGAGAAAAGTCAGGGAAGGAACAAAGGTCAGGTAAGCTGATATTAAAAATACTGATATAATTTATTATAACTAAGAGGGGCAGTAACGGAATCATCGGAGGGGATGGATACGATGCCGAAATGCCCCCAAAGCATATATTCTCTTCTATACTTATAAATATTTCTCGTCATTATGATTTTTTACCCGCGCCGCATATCTTTAAATCATCAGGCGGTATAGGAGATTTATATGCAGGTCATAAAACTGAGAACTTCTCTGTATGATGCCAACGCATATCTTGTGGACGGGCATATACTTATTGACGTGGGCATGGACGCACGTTCGGTAATCGCTGAGCTTGGGAAATATATCAAGCCTGAGGATCTGGAGACGATTATACTTACCCACTGCCACTATGACCATGCAGGCGGGGCTGGCGATGTTGCAGTGGCTTTTGGAGCAAAGATCGCCATACATAAAGATGATGCCCCTTTACTTGGAAATGCCAGTGCAAGCGCATCTTCCATGTTCGGGGAAAAGGCACTATCCATTGTTCCTGATATCCTGCTAAAAGGCGGCGAATTTTTCGGGGAGCTTGAGGTCATCCATACTCCGGGGCACACTCCGGGTGGCATCTGCCTGTACAGTGCGCGTTCAAAGGTACTGTTTTCAGGAGATACGGTTTTCCAGGACGGGAGTTTCGGGCGCACAGACCTTTACGGCGGAAGCACGCAGCAGTTGGTCAGGTCCATAGAGAAGCTGAGCAACTTGGATGTGAGCACCATGTATCCCGGGCACGGGGATATTGTAAAAGAAGATGCAAGTGAACATGTTAAGCTTTCGTTAATGATGGCAAGGCAGTTTTCAGGTACATAGGAATTATATAATATACATTAAGTTCTAATCTATTTATTAGTCTAAGCAATATATATATGCTATTAGAAATATACTGCTGTTTCAAGAAGGTGATTAGAACGTATACGGTGGGTTTTATTGAGGCTTTTATAGAAATATATAATGTTATCGCATCGCTTATACTAATATTCTTCATCGGACAGATTCTTTTCATAATGAGTAAAGTGGATAAGGACGTGTTGAAAGCCAGACTGTTCCTTGATGAAGCCGTAACGCAAAAAACATGGATGTATATCTCGATAGCAGGGGCATCGTTCGCTCTCAATGCTCTTATTAAGTTCACGATGAGATTATCGGATACAGGCGAGATTCCACAGATGAATTTCCTTGTTGAGTCTTCCCAGTTCATCTTCCTCTTATCGTTCATCCTGGCGGTCTATAACTGGTACGTATTTGTAAGCAGCTTCGTCCGCCACAGGGATGATACGAACCAAAAAAACCGGGTTATACAAATGATACAATAATCCCGCAAGTATTATTTCTTCAGGCAATAGGTACAGGAGTCGTTTTTCTGGAGATGCTCCTTACACAGCCATCCTGAAGCCTGAATACCCCTGCATACAGAGCAGAGACTGCTTACAGCATCATTCGCATTTAAGTCGCCGGCAAGGCTTTTTGCAAGTTCCCTGATTTTTTCCCCGGTATCGGAAGAGAAAGTTATGTCTTTTCCCCTCTTGGCACTTACATACTGGGAAACCGCAGCTTTTGAGAGACCGAGCCTGTTCGCTATCTGTTGCTGGGGAAATCCTTCCTCAAGCATTATCCGCGCAAGTTCTGCGCGTATCGCAGGAAGGACTTTCTGCACCACTATTTCGCACGGAGGTCTCATTTTTTTCCCGATTTTTCAAGATAATCCTTTATAGCTGCATGAAGCCCGTCGGCTGCAAGGTTTGAGCAGTGCATCTTTACGGGCGGAAGACCATCAAGCGCCTCGGCAACATCATTCCTGGTAATCTTAAGAGCTTCCTCAAGGGTCTTGCCTTTAGCCATCTCGGTGACCATGCTGCTTGTGGCGATAGCGGCACCGCATCCGAAAGTCTTGAATTTGACATCTTCAAGCCGGTTGTCCTTTACTTTTATGTATATCCACATAAGGTCGCCGCAGACCGGGTTACCTACCTTGCCGATGCCGTCCGCGTCCTTTATCTCGCCAACGTTCCTTGGGTTTGCAAAATGTTCCATTACTTTTTCACTGTATCCATCTGCCATTCTTTCACCTCGCTAACGGCGAAATCATACGGAGTTTGTTCACTATCTCCGGTAATACCGATACAACGTAATCCACATCTTCCTGTGTGTTCTCATGCCCGAGGGTCAGTCGAAGGGAACCGTGGGATTCTTCGGGTTTTAAGCCAATCGCCAGAAGAACATGTGACGGCTCAAGAGATGTTGAAGAACACGCTGAGCCTGTTGATGCTGCAATTCCTTTCATGTCAAGATTTAATATCATGGATTCGCCCTCTATATAGCTGAACCTGAAATTTGCATTGTTGGGGAGGCGTTTTGTCGGGTGCCCGTTGAGGTAAGATTCTTTGATCTCAAGAACGCCCCTGATAAGGGAATCCCTGAGCTTTGCCAGAGCTTCTTCCTGAGGAAGATGTTCCTTTGCAAGTCCGGCAGCTTTTCCAAAGCCCACTATGCCGGGGACATTCTCTGTACTTGATCTGAGATTTCTCTCATGACCTCCTCCATGCAGCTGGGGCTCCACGAATGTCCCTTTCCTGATGTAAAGAGCGCCAACCCCTTTCGGTCCGTATATCTTGTGTGCGCTCATGGATAGCAGGTTCACGCCGAGGGCATCCACATTGAACGGGATTTTCCCGGCTGTCTGGACTGCATCGGTATGAAAAGGGATTTCTTTTTCTTTAGCTATCTTGCCGATCTCCTCTATCGGCTGGATCGTGCCTATCTCGTTATTGGCATGCATGACCGATATCAATATTGTCTTTGGCGTGATTGCGCTTTCGACATCAGCAGGATTCACCAATCCTTCATGGTTTACGGGAAGGTACGTGACTTTAAAACCCTGTTTCTCAAGGTACTTGCAGGTGTTCAGGACGGCATGATGCTCGATCGAACTTGTAATGATATGGTCTCCTTTTTTCCTGTTCCTGTAGACTGTTCCTTTTATTGCAAGGTTATCGGATTCCGTGCCGCTGCCTGTGAATATAATCTCTTCTTTTTTAGCGCCTATCAGGTCTGCCACTTTCTGCCGTGCCTCCTCAATGGCTCTCCTTGCTTCCCTTCCGATGGAATAAAGGCTTGAAGGATTGCCGAACTTTTCGGAAAAATAAGGGAGCATGGCTTCCCTGACAGCAGGATCAACTGGTGTTGTAGCGCTGTGATCCATATATATTAAACGGGTCATAGCTTATGGTATGTCACCTCAGAAGAATATACTTAACGATAGCGACAATATGGCTACATAAAATATAAATGCTATGTGCAAGTAGTATGACAGCCCGCAATGAATGGCTGCGCCGGCTAAGTTCCGGGGCTAAAGCCACAGGAGGAATAAGATGGCTAAAAAAGAAGATCCTAAGGAAATAAAAGAGACGAAAGAACCTAAACAGGAACAGAAGAAGGAAGCGCCAAAGAAAGAGGCACCACAGGAAGCAAAGAAAGAGAGGAAAGAAGAAAAGAAACACGAGGGGAAAGGGGAAGCAAAGGAACAACCAAAGAAAGAGCGCAAAGGTGCTCCGAAAGAGGGGAAGAAAGAAGCTTTTAAGCCCAAGGAAGGGCAGCCTGAGATCAAACATATCGTGCGCATCGCCGATACAGACCTTGACGGCAAAAGAAGCGTGCAGTATGCGCTCACAGGGATAAAGGGCATCAGCAGGCGCCTGGCGAAGATCGTAACAGTCAATTCAGGCATTGACCCCATGGGCACTATCGGGTATCTCAACGATGCGGACATAGAAAAATTACAATCATCGATAGATGCTATAACCACTATCATACCCTACTGGATGACGAACAAACAGAACGATTTCATGACAGGTGAAGACAGGCACGTCATCGGAACTGATGTATTATTAAGCGTTAACGAAGATATTAACCTCATGAAGAAAATGCGCTCATACAAGGGCGTGAGGCATGAGCGCGGTCTCCGCGTACGCGGCCAGCGCACAAGATCTACAGGCAGGAAAGGAAGGACCGTAGGTGTTACCAGGGCTACCCTGGCAGCGTCCAAAGCCGCGGCGAAAGAGGGAGAAAAGAAAGAAGAGAAAAAAGAGGAGGCTAAATAATGGGATACCCGGGAAAGAATAGAAAGTCCTATGATACGCCAAAACATCCCTGGCAGGCAGCCAGGATGGCTGGTGAAGTCGAACTTATAACCAGGTATGGCCTGAGGAATAAAAAGGAAGTCTGGAAAGCGCACAGTGGACTTAAAAATTACAGGGAACTTGCAAGAAAACTGCTGGCTGAAAGCGCAAAAGGAAAGCTTTCGGGTAATGTGAAAACTGATGCCGATAATATCCTGAACCGGCTAAAACGGTACGGTCTGCTGAAAACAGACGCGGTGCTTGATGATATCCTCTCGCTGGAAGTTACTAATTTTCTTGACAGGAGGCTTCAGACACAGGTGCACAAACAGGGACTTGCCAATACTGTAAAACAGGCCCGGCAGTTCATCGTCCACGGCCATATTTCGGTTGAGGGCAGGAAGGTCACTGTTCCGGGTTACCTTGTTTCCATGGAAGAAGAGATGCAGTTGAGTTATTATGGCAGCTCACCATTATCAAGCGACGCCCATCCCTCAAGACCTGCACAGGTCGTCAAAGAGAAGGTAGCAGAAACAGTAAAACCAGTCCAGGTCGCAGATGAGGCAAAGGCAGCAGAGACCAGGATGGAGGCTTAATTATGGTATCAGAGAAATGGGGCGTTGCCCACATATATTCATCGTTCAACAATACCCTGATAACCGTTACCGACCTGACAGGGTCTGAAACGATTGCTAAAATAAGCGGCGGTATGGTAACTAAGGCAGCAAGGGAAGAGAGTTCCCCGTACACAGCCATGCAGATGGCGACCCAGCTTGCTGACAAGCTCAGGGATAAAGGAGTTACAGGAATACATATAAAGGTAAGAGCGCCTGGCGGCAACATGCAGCGCAGCCCCGGACCGGGAGCGCAGGCTGCAATACGGGCATTTGCCCGCGCCGGGATCAAGATAGGACGTATCGAAGATGTGACGCCAATCCCGCACGACGGTACGAAAGCTAAGAAGGGAAGGCGAGTATAAGAATGGATATTGACATAATAGAATTATCAGAACGCAAAGCCAGGTTCGTTCTATCAGGCGTTTCTGCGGCTTTTGCCAACGCATTGCGAAGAAGCATTATCTCGGAAGTGCCTGTACTGGCTATTGACGATGTGAATATCTACGATAATACATCCGTACTTTTTGATGAGCAGCTTGCTTTAAGAATGGGACTTATACCCCTGAAAGCCGATGCCGGGAAATTTGCGTTTCCCGGAGAATGCAAGTGCGAAGGCCAGGGATGCCCGTCGTGCCAGGTCTCGCTGACACTGAGCGCCGAAGGTCCCAGGGTAGTATATTCCGGGGATATGGTCTCCACAGATCCTGATACGCGCCCGGCGGAAACAACAGTACCGATAGTGGAACTTAAGGAAAAGCACAAAGTCGTGGTTGAGGCGATAGCGCGGCTTGGTACAGGCAGGAGCCACAGCAAATGGCAGGCCGGTATCGCAAGCGGATACAAGAATATGCCTGTTATAACGATCGGAGACTGCGATCTGTGCGAAGAGTGCATCAAGGTATGTCCTCGTGATATTTTGGAACTGAACGGGGACAAGATCAAGGTCGTTAATGTGATAGATTGTTCTATGTGCAAGTTATGCGAAAAAGCCTGCGATATGAACTCTATTAAAGTAGGCGAGGATACAGAGTCCTTTGTGATGACATTTGAGACAAGCGGTTCCATGACTGCGGCTGAGCTTGCAGTTCAAGCGGCTGATAGTATTAGGAAAAGAGCTGAACAGTTAGGCGGGATACTTGAGACTCTTGGATAAGGAGACCTTTATCTCTTTATCATTTTTTGTGTCCATTACAAAAATATATCTTAGGGTTCTGCTATAAAGGACGTGCGCTCGCATATCAGGTAAACCGAAAATCGGTTTCATAAATACAGTTTTGCGGAGGTTGCCCAGACCGGTCAAAGGCGCCAGCTTGAGGGGCTGGTCTCGTAGGAGTTCGTGGGTTCAAATCCCATCCTCCGCATATCTTTTTGATTTATAAACTTCAAGCCTGGTTATATAGGTCATACATAACAATGCGGTTTTAGCAGTATTTATGTTGTTTTCTCTGATATTAGAGTTATTTAAAGTAGTCCGGACATTCTTGAACCTTCTGGTAGTTTTTGGAGGAAGACAGTACATTAGAATAATGTTAGATTATAAGAATATTTATAATTGTAAATGATTTTAATAAGTTTAACGGCAAAATGCCGCCTAACTCGAGGTGAAATTATGAGATTGGAAAATATAACTCTGGCACATCAACTGTCAATGCAACGGCTGCCAGTACAGCAATTGCAGAATTAGCAGACGATGATAAGTCAGGTGGAGGTCTGATCGGCCCTGGAAATGCTTTATACGGATTACAGATAGCATTTGAGAACATCGGTGAGACCTTTACATTCAATGCGAGTGAAAAACTCGGAAAACAGGTAGCCCATGCGAGAAAGAGGATAGCTGAGGCAAGAGCGGCCCTAAAAAGGAATGATACTGACGCTGCAGATAAAGCATTTGCTCAGTACAAAGCGAAAATGAACAGTGTAAATGAGTCAACGGCTAAACTTTCCGACAAAGACACTGGACTCATCAATGCACAGCAGATGATTGCAAAACATCAGGTAATTCTGGAACAGCTTCTTGCTTCACACCCCAACAGTACAGGACTTCAGAAAGCTTACAATAACAGCGTGGAACTTAAGAAAATTTGAATTAAAGGTCGAGCAGAGACTTAATCTCAATACCACGAAAGGGGATCAAGAGATGCCTGAGTAATCTGGAAAAGTAAGACCTTTCAAGATATTTGTGTCCAGATAATAGAAAAATTTATTTTATAAGTACAGTAAAACTTTTAATCAATGACATTTAATTATATTTAAAAACGGAGGTAATAAAAACCATGGAAGAAAAAAGAACAACCACTGCCCTGGGCATAGACGAGAATATAGAAGGACTTCTATGCTATGTTCTGGGTTTCATAACCGGAATATTATTTTTGATATTGGAGAAAGAGAACAGGTTTGTCAGGTTCCATGCAATGCAGTCGACAGCGACATTTGTCATTATATTCGTTGTCTCAATTGTCTTTGGGATGATTCCACTTATCGGATGGGTAATATCGCCTCTTATAGGACTGTTATCTCTAATCCTGTGGCTGCTGTTGATGTATAAGGCATTTAAAGGTGAAAAATATAAGCTGCCGGTAGTTGGCGATTTTGCTGAGAACCAGGTAAAATAACCTAAAATAACCCGAAAGCCTGCATCCATATCAGACGGCACTTTTCCGGATCATGAGCTAAGTTCCCGATGCGTATTACTCAGCAGTTGATCTCTACGCCGTATATTTTTTCGGGATTTTCCTTATTTATGTGTCTTCCAGAATACTTCTGAGCGATTTTTAAATTATACACTATTATCAAATGCCATACGGGAGACTATAAATAAATAATACTCTTTTTAGAAAGTATTTATGGCTGAAAGACACACTCAAAAAACAGACAGGGATCTTAATGGCATGTCCTTCCCGGAATTCCTGGAGCATATAAAACAGGGAAAAACCAGCCTTATCGGAGATAAAAAACTTATTGAATGCCCGCTTGTTGTTTATACGCGGATATGCCCGACGTGCGGCTCGGTCTTCAAGAAGGGAAAGTGGCAGTCCAGGCAGGATGAAAGCGATGTCATTATCGAGTGCGTAAAAGATAACCTGATTATAAATAAACAGGCGCAGGATATCGAACTGGAAATAACCCCGAAGCAGCTTGATTACTCAAGGTATGCTGTGCATGTAAAAGCAAAAGCGAATATCGAAGGCGTGCAGACAGAGGCTGCGCTGGATACGGAAGTGAGGATAAGCTGGGAGACATGCGATACATGCAGCAGGATATCGGGAGGTTATTTTGAAGGTATCGTGCAGATCCGCGCCGATAAAAGGCTCCCGACGCAGGAGGAACTTGACAGGTGCAGGGAAATTGCAAAGGATGTGGCTGCCCGCTCGCGGGAAAAAGGGGAGAGGCTTGCGTTCATTGCAAAGATCGTGGAACTTGATGAAGGCATTGATATTTATGTAGGACAAAGCAAGCTTGGAAAGCAGATATGCAGAGCAATAACCGATGCGTTCGGAGGCAGGTTCTCAGAATCGCCAAAACTTGTGGGACAGAAAAACGGCGAAGACCTTTATCGGATCACATTCGCTTTCCGGCTGCCTGAATTCGTGCGCGGGGATATTGTCAGCGTGGATGATACGGTGATAGAAGTACAGAGTTGCGGAAAGCATGTTAGCGGCATCGACCTTGAGACCGGCAGGAGGTTTATCGAGAACTTTAACGACCTGATGGATGTTAAGAAATTAGGCAGGCGCCAGGATGCAGTTCCTGCCGTGCTGGTCGCGGAGGAAGATAAAATTATCCAGGTGCTTGACCCTGAGACCTATGAAACAGTTACTGTTAAAAGACCTGAGTTCCTGAGCGCAGAGCCGGGGGATGAAATAAAGATAATAAAAACTGTAAAAGGAATTTATGTGCTGCGGTGAGCGGTTTTTAATTTTTTAACAGATGCCAATCGCTCAGCCCGACTGCCTGACTATCAGCACATGCCCATCTTTTCCTGTTATTACGACCTTCGTCTTCGGTTCTATCCTCTCCTCTGATCTTGCGCTCCAGTACTCTCCCTGGTACCTGACATAGCCCGTCGTGCCCGGGGTTAGCTCGTCGATTGTTTCAGCCGTATCCCCTACTATTCCTCCCATTACAGGTTTTCTCATTCGCACCTGCATCATTTTATATATCGCAAAAGCGAGGAACACTCCAAGAACGACAGCCGGCGCAAGCAGGCTTAATAACATGGTCGTCTGGAATTCCGGGGAGTACAGCCCGGGATAACCAACAGGTACAAGCAATATGCTTCCAAGGACTACGCATACGATTCCTGCTATGCCGATGAGCCCGAAGGACGAGACATAGAGTTCGAACAGCAGCAGCGCCATACCGAGCCCGATCAGGAATATGGCAGCTATGTTCACCGAGAATCCCAGCCCTATAAGTCCGAGACTTATAGAGATCACCCCGAATATCTCAGCGCCGTAGCCCGGACTTGTAAGCCCGAACACGAGCGAATATATGCCCACGAGCAGCAGCAGGGATGCTAAAATCGGGTTGGTGAGCAAATCCAGAAGTAAAAGGCGCAGCGACGGCGTGTAAAACGTGTAATCAGCCCCTGATGTATTGAGCACCCTGCCTTTTACCGTCATCCCGTCCACTTCCGTCAGCAGCTCCTCGATGCCCGGTGAGACCACTTCTATCACTTTCGCCTCTTTTGCCTGCTCTGCATTGAGGTTCAGGTTCTCAGTGATAAACTCCTTTGCAGCGGTCACGTTCCTGCCGTGCTGCTTTGCCTTTTCCTCGGCAAGCGCAACCACGGCGTTTACGATCTTCTCTTCCATAACAGGTCTGAGACCCTCCGAGGTCACTTCAACAGGCTGGGCAGAGCCGATTATCGTATTCGGTGCCATGGCTGCTACATCTGTTGCAAGGAGAATCAGCGTGCCTGCTGACCATGCGGTTGCGCCCTTCGGGTGCACGTAGCCTATAACAGGTACGGGAGAGCCGTCGATGTGCTGGATTATCCTTTTGGTTTCTTCAAGCCCGCCTCCGGGAGTATCCAGCGTTATGACCAGCGCCTGCGCGTCCCCAAGCCTTGCTGCCTCAAGCGCCTCGCTCACAATATCATCGCTTGCAGGGGTTATGGTATTCTTAAGTTCGACCACCAGCACCTGTGCGCCTGCGGTCTGTGCAAATATGAAAAAAAATAAAAAAAAAGGCAGGAGCCTCATTTATGTTCAGCCTTCGATTTAGCCTCTGAGAACGCCCCTGTCAGGCCTGCTATATTGCTCACATCGCCTCCGGGCGCGCCTGATGTTACCACTATCAGGTTCTTTTCCCGTGCAATCTCAGCGAGTGTCTGAAGTTCCCTGAGTTTCATGGCGATTGGCACTTTCTGGTATAATTCAGCAGCTTCCATCATCTTCTGGCTTGCCTGGAACTCTCCATCCGCAAGTATGATCCTTGACCTGCGTTCCCGCTCTGCCTCTGCCTGTTTAGCTATGGCTCGCATCATCGATTCGGGCAGGCTGACATCGCGTATTGTTACTGCGGTGATCTTAATTCCCCACGGGTCTGTCGCCTCATCCAGTGCTGCCTGGAGCTTCTTGTTCAGTTCTTCCCGCTTTGAGAGGAGGTCGTCAAGTTCTATCTGCCCCAGGATATCCCTGAGGGTTGTCTGCGCAAGCATACTCGTCGCTATCCTGTAATTCTCGACATTTGTTATTGCGTTCGTCGGCGCGACGACGCGATAATAAATGACCGCATCAACGTCCACGCTCACGTTATCCCGCGTGATGATGGTCTGTTTCGGCACGTCGATCGTAATTACCCTTAGATCTACTTTTACAGTGCTGTCTATAATAGGGATTATCATGAATATCCCCGGACCTTTCGCCCCGAACAGCCTTCCCATCCTGAAAATCACGACGCGTTCGTACTCTCTCACTACTTTTATTGACTGCGAGAGAATTATTACTATCAATATTATTACGATCAGTGTTGTTATTACATCTACCATTTACTGCACCCACTTTTTTATTGGGTGAGGTTCTATAAATAGTTTGGTGAGTTCTGCTTATTTCTTTATCTTCTCCCCCACCAACACCTCATCCCCGAACCCGAAAGCATGCAGCGTCCTCTCCCCTCTTAATCCCTCCTCAAGCTTCTTCCTGACATCCCAGTATCTTTCAGGTTCGATATCAAAACGCAAAACGACTTTCCCTGCATTTTCTGACCCCAATATTTCTTTAATAGAACGAATATCCTTCCCAGTCGTTCCCAGAACCCTGTAACTATCTTTAAAAAAAGGCGACTCGATAAGCTCCGAGGACGTAAGAAGCGTGCGCCGCTCATCTCCCTTATAAAAGAAAATCCTGCCGCCAGCCTCTGAGCTCGTCTGAGCCAGTTCGTTCAGGAGCTCTGCCTTAACAACAGAAGGTTCAGGCTCGTAAACATACTCCCTCAGGTCGCCGGTTTTGATCGCAGGCGCACCTGAAGAGCAAAGCTGTGCTTCTCCCGGAAGAACGACCGCGCTTCTGTCGCACCGTTTGAGCGCGCCGAAATAAAGAGTGAGCCTGTTCAACTGCCCGTTCAGCGAAAGGTACTCGCGCTCGCAATCAAAGGCTATGCGTGAGGGCGGCATCTGGGGCGGCGCGTGGAATGCAAGCTCCTGTGTGGTGTCGGAGTATAGCTTTATTATTTCAGTGATCGGCGGCTCAAGATTTTCCAGCGTCCTTTCCTTCTCCGCCAGCGGGCGTGCCGGGTCTGAGAAAATGATATCCGCATCACTCACTTTTTCCTTGATGTTTTCAGAAAGCACATCGCCAAGTATGAATTCCACGTTTTTAACATCGTAGAGTTCGCAGTTTTTCTTTGCGTATTCAAGCTTTTCCGGGTTCCTCTCGACCGCATATACCTTCTTACCTTCCTTTGCAAAAAAAATCACCTGACCGCCAATGCCGCAGCCCAGGTCTGCGATTATACCGGTCTTCAATCGCTTTGCTATGTATCCTGCGACTATCTCAGGAGTGGCAAGCTGCAACCCCTCTTTATTTGAGAAAATCGGTTTTGTGAATTTAATCGTGCGTTTATCCCGGGTCATGTATAATTCTAAAATATCTTTCCGACTATCTTCTCTTCACCTTAAAAACGTATATCAATACAATTATCACAAACGCAGCTATTATAATAGCCGCATTTCTTGCCTTTGATGCAACTTCCTTTGCGGATTTTGTAAAGTTCATTGTAAGGTTCTCTGTCGGCACGGGCGAAGTAAAATTTGATGATACGTTGATCTCAGGAACCCTGTACGAAGTATTTTTAGCAAGATACAGGGTGATCTCCCCCCTGTCCGTTGTCATCCCTTTAAAGAACCCTGTGATCTCTGAATGGTTAGCAACATTTTCCGAAACATTGTTCATTCCGCTGCTATTAACCACATCAACCCCCGGCGGCATAACTATGGTCACAGAGGAATTTGCCTGCCCGAGGAACCAGATGCTGCTCGCGTTAAGGATGTTCTCCTTAAACCTGTAAGTGACGTTGTACCTGTTCACGATCGCATCCATGGAATGTGTTTTTCCGATGGCATCGGGTGACAGCGTTGAGTCCACATCAAGCACCTCAACCCCGCCGCTATCGTTGTTTATCCTGATATCAAGCTCCGTATCTATCGCGCTTTTAAGGCTTTTGCGCGTCTGCCTGTCAGCGTTCAGGAGTTCCCATGCGCTGATAAAACTGTCATTATTGCCAAGCCCCGAATCAATGCTCACTCTATATGCCACCGAATCCGCACCCGTAAAAGTCTCGATGTAGCTCCAGGTCATGTTGTATTCGTTCACTGTGATATTATTCATCCACAGATGCCCTGCCGAGCCTGCACCGGCGCTCATGGCTATGATAACAAGGGCAAGGAAAATTTTCATCTGGTGATGACCTCACAGCCGTCCTGTGTAACTATAACAGTATGTTCCGCCTGGGAGATAAGCCCGCCTTTGATTTCTTTAAGGATAGGGTATGGTCGGATTATATTCGCTTTAACGAGCTGTACCATCGCAAAATCAATATTTTCTCCCAGCCACCTCTTCGCGAACGGCAGTGTTTTATAAGTCCCAATCTTTTGCAGCAGTGCTCTGGCAGAGGGGTGGCGCACCGGTTTTTCGGAAACGATATGATATATCTCAGCATTCCCGGCATCGTGTATCTTCCCCGCGCCATCGGTTGCGAACGGTTCGATGGCTATTATATCCCCGTCTTCGATAGTCACGCCGTGCGGCATCCTCTTGTTGGGAATGGCAGGCGGGGCGTGCTGGATATATTGTTCAAGACCATGGCCTGTAAGATTGATTATCGGTTTATACCCGAACGATGTTATGGCATCTTCGATGGCTCCTCCGATGTCGGTGGTGTTCGCGCCTGCATGTATTATTGCTATTGCGTCCGAGAGGGCTTTTTCAGCGGCTTTTACAAGTTCGGGATTGCCTGAGAGGTCAACAGTTACAGCCGTATCCGCTATGTAGCCGTCGATATGTACCCCGATGTCCAGCTTGACCATATCCTTCCCGAAAACAGCAGTATCGTTAACAGACGGGGTCGAGTGAGCTGCTTCATCATTTCTGGATATGTTCACAGGGAAAGCGGGCTCCCCGCCTTTTTCGCGTATCAGGCTCTCTGCGAACTCAGCCACCGAAAGTAAGCTTGCGCCTTCTACTACCTTTTTAGCTGCTTCGGCGCGTACTTCGGAGAGGATTTTTCCAGCCTTCCGGTACTTTTCCAATACTTCTTCTGTTTCTTTCATTTCAGCACCAGATTCTTCTCGAACATAGTTAAATTCTTGCATCCGCCCTGTGTTACCACCACAACATCCTCTATCCTTACACCACCTGTGTTTTTGTAATAAAGACCAGGCTCGACAGTGACCACGCATCCCGCTTTCAGTTCCCTGCCGCTCTCGCTCAGGTTCGGTCCTTCATGGATATCAAGCCCGACGCCGTGCCCCGTCGAATGTATGAAGCCCTCGGTGAACTCCCCGTTTTTTCCTCTTGCGGTCTTGTATCCTCTCTCTTCCAGCACATCGCATACTATGTTATGGATTTCGCTGCCGCTAACGCCTGCTTTGATTTCATTTATCGCCGCAACCTGCGAATCAAGCACAGCCGAATACATATCTTTCAGCTCATCCTTTGGCGTCCCGCGCACTACCGTGCGTGTCATATCCGAGTAATATCTCTCCTTTTTCGAGCGCGGCACCATATCGATAACGATCGGTTCATCTGCAAGAATTTCTCCCTCTCCCTGCCAGTGCGGGTCGGAGCTGTCCTTTCCGCACGCGATAATGATATCCGGCGCTTCACACCCCTGCGAAAGAAGCGTCATCTCGATTATCGCCCTTATGTCCTCTGCTTTCAGCGGTGCGTTCTCCCGGTACAGGACCCCGTGCCTGACCGGGGCGCTCTTTATTGCGCTGGTGCCTTCAGCGAGCGCGCGCTCACCTGCCCTCTGCGCCTTTTTTATCGCAGCAATTTCCAGTTCACTTTTCACTTCGCGCATTTCGCGAAACGGGCTTTTTATGGGAATTACCTCAAGACCGTTCTTTCTCATGCAATCAGCAAGCTGCACAGAGAAATTGTAAGGTACTGCAATATGTCTTGCATTCTCAGAGCTCAGGAACTCAACGATCATTTCGCAATATGCGACATCTATATCCCCGAGCTTCCTGAGTTTTCCCATAAGCCCGTACCTGGAAGCCGGGATCACATCCTTTACCCTGGATTCTTTTTTTGCCCTGCCAAGTTCCATATCGGAGACAAGAAGCCTCTCGTTTTTGGAGTTAAAATATATGAAAGAATCTACGGCAAGGAACTTTGTGGCGTAGTACATGTCAGCATTGTGCTCGCTTTCACTGACCATCAGGAAAGCATCTGCATCCGGAAGATTCAGTTTCATTCTATCCACACACAGCGAGGGGAACGATTAAACCTTCGATTACCTGATTCTCGGCAGCACTTTGGGTATAGTTTGGGAAAATCAATATAAATATTAAAAACATACGCATCATCGTGGAAAAGAGACCCTTGCAGAAAAGATAAAAAGAGGATAAGGTGGTGGTGGTTTTTTTCCTTTCTGCAAAGGTTACCTACGATTCTAGGTTATTTATATAAAAGCTTTTTCAATTTAAATTCGAAAGAATTTATTAAAATATCTTTACCAGATTCACCTGATTTTTACGCTGCCTGACCTCACGATTGAACTCATTTAAATTCACTTTCATGTTCTTTGAAAGAAAATATATTGTGTTATATCCGTTGATTTCCTTTGTGACTATTCCGTTTTTTACTAAAACACCAAGATGATGCCTGGCAGTTTTATAATCTATATTCAGGGCTTGCGCTATTTGATTTGCGTTATGGGGTTTATCGACGAGCTGTTTCAGGATTAATGCACGGGTAGCCCCTCCGCGTGTTCCCCCTATCAAATACCATAATAGTTTCAGTTGTTTATTAGATTCTTTTAATTCATTCTTCAGTCTCTTAGTTTCAGTTATGTCCCTGGCTATCCCATGGATTTCACCATCCTTGATATCCCTGATATTTATCTCAACCCACCGGTGTTCACCGTTTTTGCACACCATCTCAAGGATATCTATCGGTTCCACGATCTCCCCAGCGCGGTGTTTCTTCCGGTTTTCCTGAATGATTTCTCTACCCTCCGGTGTAAGCCATTTTAATATGTTACTGCCAATGACTTCCTCTTTCGGACAACCGAGTATTCGAAGTCCCATCCGGTTCATTTTCAAAACAATACCTTCTGTGTCGATTACAAACATAATGTCCTGGGCGTTTTCAAAGAGCTCCCGGTATTTTGCCTCGGATTTTTCGAGTTCTTCATAAGATTTTTCTAATTTTCTACGATATTCATCAAGCTCTTGCTCCATCTTCCTTTTTTCAGTTATATCCCTTCCTATGCCATGAACTGCTGTTACCTTATCATCGTCTTTGATTAAACGCCTTTTTATCTCCATCCATCGGTGTTCGCCGTTCTTGCAGATCACATCAAGGATAATTGGCTGTTCTACGAGTTCTCCTGATATTTGTTTCTTCAGAGTCTCCCGGGTGGTCCTAAGGCTCTCCGGTGTGATCCATTTCGATATATGGGTGCCGATTATCTCTTCCTTCGTGCATCCAAGCAGCTTGAGCGCCGTGGTGTTTACTTCCTTAAAGTAACCTTCAGAATCATAGATGTATATCGAATCATTTGCATTCTCGAAAAAGTCCCTGTATCTTTCTTCGGATTCGTATAACTCCTTATAAGCATTTTTTACTTTCTCTTCAAGGTGCTCCTTATATTCATTAAGTTCCATAATATTATTTTTAAGTTTGCCGCAAATCCTGCCGTTCTGGACCACAGACGATGCCTGGGAGGCAGCGATTGATACAAAATCGATCTCTTCATCCGTAAATTGATGCACCTGCGCCATATAAATGTTCAACATGCCGATGACTCTCAATCCTTTTTTCATGGGGGCAAAGATTATGGATGAAAATCCAAGCTCTTTTGTCAGATGCAGCCAGGGCTTACCTTTAGGTTCTTCAAATACGTTCGGAACGATGTAGTATTTCCCGGTCCTTAGCACAATGCCGGAAGGGCTATATGTTAGAGATACGCCCGCTTCTTTTGCTGCTTCGTGTACCCTTTCGGGATAATCCTGTCCTAATCCATACGAAGCTACCATTTTGAGTTCACCGGCAGTTTCATCGACCAGTATAATGGTACCTGAGTGCGCCTTCATAGTTTCGCAGGTGATTTCCAGGATATTTTGCAGGATCTTATCAAATTCCTGGTCAATGTTTATTGATGCGATGTCCGACAGTGCTTTTAATTTTGGTTTTTCATTTTCTGGCATACTCCAAAGCTCCGGTTTCAGAGTACTATTATGACTGTATCTAACTAACGAAACGTTTAAATGGTATAAAAGCTTTCTTTTTTAACGCTGCGATTCAGCTATTTCATATTTCTATGTACCCGGTGTCTCAGTAAAATAGAGGGTGAGGGGCAGGGGTGAGGATTTGGTAGTGTCCATACGGTTAAAAAATTCCAACACATTCCGGATACACGCCTGCCCGCAATATCTTATTTTAGTTTGTTTATATTTAAAAACATATGTAGCTTTGGTATATACTCAGCGCATGTACGCTTAGTACAGTCGGAAGTTGTGACCTTTGCGAAAGAAGAAGGCGAAGGCTAAGCTAACAGGTATAAAACCAGCTCCATTGCCACCAGCGCCGCATAAGGCACGAAGATGTTATCCTGCTTATTGACCGCGCCTGCCAGCATCCCGAAGAAACTCCCGATGAGCGCTATGGCGCCGGCGAAATAAAACCCGGCGATCGAAGCGGCGATAAAGCCTGATATTGAGCCTTCCCAGGACTTGTTTTTATTGAACGGGAATCTGTGTTTCCCATATCTTCTGCCTATGACGCCTGCAAACCCGTCGCCGGCTGCAAGGATTGCAATGGCTGCGAAGCAGATCTTCTCATCGATGAAGAATGAGAGAAAGAGGAGCGAAAGGACTGAAAATATATACGATAAGGGCTCGGTCGAAAAACCTTTTAATTCATTTTCCCTGTAAACAAGGGAAAGAACATCCACGCTTATTTTTGGTTTTAAGGTCTCGATGATAAGATAAACAAAAAGACCCAAAAATATCAGGGCTATCGTCAGGTTTTTCCCGAGAATGTCGGCTCTGGCTAAGACCGGTATTAAGACGCCTGAGATATGGATTACTTTCCGGAATTGCACACTACTACTTTGACCTTCTGGTTATTAAAACCAGAACATATTTATCCCCGCAAACATTGTGAGATAAATTATGAAAGTCCTGTTAGTCGGAGGCGGCGGACGGGAGCACGCCATTGCTGAGGCTATAGCCCGCAGCAAGAAAGACCCGCAGCTTTACGCAGCCATGAGCAAGAAAAACCCCGGCATAGCGCGCTTATGCAAAGATTATCTGCTCGTAAAGGAAACAGACCCCGAGCTTGTTGGTTTTGCAGTCAGGAACGGGATCGAGCTTGCGGTCATGGGTCCTGAGGCGCCGCTTGCGGCAGGCATTCCCGACCTTCTCTGGGATGCCGGGATTCCTGTTGTTGGACCTCGGAAGCTTGCTGCACAGATCGAATTCGATAAAGCATGGACGCGCAACTTCATGAAGAAATACAGTATAGCAGGGCTTCCCCAATTCAAAGTGTTCAGGAAAGGCGAGAGCGGTACGGACGAATACATCAAAGAGCTTGGGGACGTTGTTATAAAACCCGCAGGTCTGACGGGCGGGAAAGGCGTACGTGTTATGGGAGATCATTTTGACCTTGAGGGTGCTGCGACTTATGCAAAGGAAGTCCTGAAAAACGACGACCTTGTGGTCGAAGAGCGTTTGGTCGGCGAGGAATTCACGGTACAGGCTTTCGTGGACGGCAAAACCCTTGCGTTCGCCCCGGCTGTCCAGGACCATAAAAGAGCGTACGACGGGGATAAAGGACCGAACACAGGTGGAATGGGCTCTTACAACGATTCAAAAGATATACTGCCTTTTATGGAAGAATCGGATTATAATGGCGCGAAAAAGATAATGTCGGACACAGTCCAGGCTATCAAAAAAGAGACCGGAGTCCCCTACCAGGGTATCCTGTACGGCCAGTTCATGGCAACAGGAAGCGGCATCTTGGTCATCGAATTCAATGCACGGTTCGGAGACCCCGAAGCCATGAACGTGCTTCCTCTTCTTAATAGCGACTTCCTTGAAATATGCCTCGGCATTGTGAACCGTACCCTGGACAGTGTAAATGTCAAATTCAAAAAGAAAGCTACCGTGTGCAAATACGCGGTTCCAGAAGGCTATCCCGATAACCCGGTCCGGGATTCGGCAGTGGAGGTAGGAGATACCGGGGATGCGCTACTTTTCTATTCCAGCGTATATGAAAAAGACAATAAAATATATACCACAGGTTCAAGGGCTCTTGCAGTACTGGGCATGGCGGACACGATCAAAAAAGCAGAAGAGAAAGCCGGGGCAGGTCTTTCAGGTCTAAAAGGCAGGCTCTATAGCAGGCATGATATAGGAACCGAAGCTCTTATCAGGAAAAGGATACGGCACATGGAAGAGTTAAGAGGGAACTCTTAACACCTGATAATTAACTATTCCGCCGAACTATTTCACCGGCCAGATGCCGTAATATGCATTCAATATAAGTACAAGTATTCCTGCAACCACTGATACTGAGATTACTGTTTTCGGGTCTATCGATATGGCGGTCTCCTCTGCATCGTAGTATCTCATCAAACCTGCCGAGGACATCAGACCGCTGCCTTCATTCTTCTTTGCCATATTTTTCCTCTACGTTTTCATAGCATTTGAATGTATCGCAGTTTCACAGTATTTGTATGTATTTGAAGTGTTTCATATAAATACAAACATTATTATACCATGAGCCATAAATTGATTATCTGGATGATGAACTATTAAAATATTACAATACAAAATATTACAATACCATCAATGTCATATATAAGAGATTTCCACACACAAAACAAAAACATTCGCCGCAATGTTAGTATAGGGAATAAATATTACGGTCTTATAAAAGCGGTCGTCGTGTTGCTTATAATATCGGGGTTTATTGGTCTTGTTTCTGCCTATGAGGAAACCGATCTCCAGTGGGCTTCGGGCATATCAAAAACGCTCCACCGCAATGATATAATCGCATATAACGGATATACTGTAAAAGCTATCAGTTATCCTGACCCCGTGGAGTCAGACAGATACAGTGAAATCCCCAGCGAACCGATCGACCCGTTCGTGGGATTAAACGTCTCAAAGAACGGCAGTTTTGCTAATAATACTGCTCTCGGACTTGAGAATTCTTATATCACACCTGATGGTGAGTTAAGAGTCATAGTAAGAAAACTGCCATCTAAGAACTCGACAGACTGGCTCCTGGAAAGTTACAATCCATGGGCGACAGTAGAACTGAACCCGAGAGGTAAGCCAAAACTTGTTGTATCGGTAGAAACCGATAAGGATGAATACTCATCAGCAGACGATACTGAGATTATTGCGTCAGTGACTGTAAAGAACTCAGGTTCGGCTGACGCCGTTAACGTTGATCTGAACATCGATGCACCGTTCCCAACGAAAAACGGCGGTTTAAAGTATCACTACGAGAGGATAAAAAAAGGTGAATCAGTAACGGAAGATATCATTTTTATATCACCGATTCCCACGGGAGATCAGATGTACAGCATACTTGCAAACGCTAGCGCATTCGATGTTAAGGACCTGCCTTACCCGGCTAATTCATCAAAGCAGCTCTCTGTAGTTGTCAATCCTGAATGGAGCATGTCTCTTCGGAAGACCACACTTGAGAAGATATACTTAAAAGATTCTGCGATGGTCTCGATCACCTTAAAAAATAACGGGAAGATCGATATTAAGAACGTGACCATTGAGGATTCTGTTCCCAGGGGCTTTAAACTGGTAAGCAACACTTCACTGAACTGGGTAGCCGATATCTCCGCCGGTGGAGAATGGAATTATCGCTATCTGGTAACGCCTGAAGAGCCAAACGCCAGGGGCGTGGTGTTCCCGGTGGCAACAGCAGAGTTCAAAGTAAAGAAGGAACTGTTCGGCATCCGGTCAAACCAGCCGAAAATAATCGTTCATGGACCGCTGGTTACGCTCGAAAAGCATACTGATGTTTCTGCGCTCAACCCGGGTGATACGGTGACTGTGACGGTGAGCGCGAAAAACAACGGAAGCACTCCCACAAGGATCTTTATAAAAGACCAGCTGCCTAACGGTACTACTTTAGTCGGCGGTACCACATCCTTTGAGGAATTCCTGGAAGCAGGGAAAGACGTGATGTTCAGCTATACTATTAAAATAGATTCAACAGAGCCCGTCAAGCTCCAGCCTGCAACTGCCCAGTACTATAAGCTCGGCAATACTGGCGGTAAGATCAGTATAGAGAGTAAAGGTGTAGAAATAAGGATCAAATCTCCGGATGAAGATAACCGGGTCGCAGAGGCAACTCAAAATATAACACCGCCTCCGCCGCCTGAGACTCCTGCACCCTCTGAGCCGCTTGACACGGAGCCCGTCACTTCAGGCAATAACGGGATAAACGAACCCGGCCAAGACAAACTTCCTGTAATTGAGCCTCCAATGCAGGTCGGTGCCATCCTCGGCTTTATGCTTGGCTGCAATGATACCAGCGCTGATAACAAAACTACCCAGGCATATAATGCCTGCAGCTATTTTAAGCTGAATACTCCTTAGTTTTTCAGTCAATTTTTTTGCCCATACAAAACTTTAAATCCATTACCTGCCTAACATTGGGCGGTGATTCGATGAAAGTATATATCTGTAATAAGAGTTGCTGCCCTGCAGTTGAGACAGTCGGCGATGAAGTATTGATCGGAGAGGGCGCGAACACTGTGCGGTTAAAAAAGAACGAATGGAATAACCTGGTACAGAAGATCCAATCCGGCGAGCTTCACTCTATCTAAGCCGGGAAACCTTTTTTACCTACAAGGGGCACAAATACGACCCCCCCTTTTGCTTCCTTTTTTAGCCCGTCGACCTTGGTCACAAGATAGAGTTCCTGGAAATACCTGCCTACGGGAATGACCAGCTTGCCGCCGCTCTTGAGCTGGTCGGTCAGGGTATCAAGAATATCAGGCGCCGCGCATGCAACATTGATGCGGTCATAAGGAGCATATTCAGGGAGCCCCAGGGAACCGTCTCCTGAAACTACGGTTACGTTTGTGATGCCTGCTTTTTTGAGGTTCCGGCGGGCAAATTCCGCAAGGCCTTCTATAACCTCAACAGCATAGACATGACCGCTTCCTGCAAGCATAGCCATCACAGCAGCGTGATAACCTGAGCCCGCCCCGATTTCCAGCGTCTTCATGCCGTCCCGGATATCAAGCAGGTCGCACATTATCGCGACCATGTGAGGGGCTGAGATGGTCTGCCCCCATCCGATCGGTAATGGATAATCGGCGTAAGCATATTTCCACTCGCTCTCCGGGACAAAGAGATGCCTTGGAACGCGGCGCATCGCATCCAGCACACACTCGCTTATACCCAGAAGCCTCAGTTCCTCTATCAGCCCGTCCCTTTGTGCCTCAAACTCCATACCGACTCCCTTTTCCTGATAACGACCCGCTCGCCTTTTGAAAATCTCTTTGGTTCCACGATACCGGGATCGGCATATATCCGCCTGATATCTTTTGCAGCAACCGCCGTACCTCTCCTGCTTTTAAAACCGCCGTCCCGTATCTTTATCTTTTTGATCTCAAGCTCGCGGTTATCCGGTTTGACTTTTTCCCCGATGATGAATTCCCTTTCCCCGGGTACCCGCATCTCTATGGATTCTGTCGTTTCCCTGTGGCTCACAGCTATTTTCACTATTACCTCGTCGATGGCCCGCGCCCATATTGTCTTTATATCTTCCGCCCGGGCGCTGTTTCTCCTTTTATCCCCGACCTCGATAGATGTGATCCGCACAATGTTCGCTTCACCTGTTGCCTCATCATCTATCAAAAGCTCGTCTCCCGTCCTTATTACATCTGAAAGCAGGGCTTTCCTGTGTACCGACTCTTCTCCTTTACTGACTATTACCCTTACCTGCACATTACGGGGTTTCGGGGCTTCATGCATCTTGCCGCAGTTCTCGCAATTTTCCATACTTCAAGATTGAGGGGCGGGGTAGATATAAATATCTAATAGAGGCACACGGCGTCAGGTGCTTGATCGATTTAAATAGATTTTCCATAATGTATATAAACATTATATAGATGGATGAATTTATATTTTTTCAACTCCAATTTTGCGATACTTATCATAATAATGATGATAAAACATCCTATCCTTGGGATTGTTAAGTATCAAATCTTTCGCAAAAAATGGTGAAATCAAATGACGTACACCCAAAAACAGGCTGAACCTGAAATATTCGAGATATTAAGGCTTCTTTTTAGATACGCCCTCCGCAGGATCAATATTCAGCATATACTCTTTTTCCTGGTGTTAGTAACTTTCGATATAGGAGATGCAGTAACAGGCGCAATAATGATGGACGCAAAAGGCATCGGAGCCGAGTACAATTTTATTATAAGGTATGTATATGAAAACCACGGGCTTGCCGGGCTTATCGCTGTTAAGCTCTGGTTCATAGTTATTCCTCTGATGATCGCCTCTATAGTCAATAAACAGAGCTACTGGCTGATAAACGGGATTCTGGCATCCCTCATCATCGCCGGGACTGCGGCTATCCAGGCGAACGTCCAGGCACTGATGGGTGTCCCTTTTATGGATCCCAGGGATATCACTTTACTTTATATTAAAATGCTGGTTATCCTTGGAACCGCCGGCAGCATCATCGACGATCATATAGCCAAAAATGCCACCAGCGCCGTTAATACCTGATTATAAAACCCGGGAACTCCCCTTTATAATTTTCAGGTATGACCTCCACGCTGTCCACGACTGCATACTGGGGTCCTTTTCTGCACCAGCGTACCAGTTCTTCAACTTTTTCCTGCTCGCCTTCAAAAACAGCCTCGACACGCCCGTCAGCAAGGTTCCTCACCCAGCCTGTAACACCGGTTTCCTGTGCTTTTTCCTCAGTGCTTGACCGGAAAAATACGCCCTGCACCTTTCCTGAAACAAAGATACGCGTCCTGGTTTTCATTTTAGCGCCCATATTTGATTCCGGCGTATTCCCAGAAAACCTTTCTGTTATTACCTGTCTTCTTCAGCTCCCCGTCCAGGTGCATCTCATCCAGTATCTCAAGCAGTTCTTTTCCCTGTATTTTTATATCAAAAGTATGATGGAGCGCTTTCCTGATATCATTTTGAGTCATTGGCTGCACCAGTAATTTCCCGATAAACCCCGCTACATCCTCATATACAGCCCATGGATAGATTATCCACTGCCATGAGTCCTGCTTTTCACCCCAGTAATCAGGGATAAAAGAGGAGCAGGTCTTGTAATGCAGGGACGCCGTTCTAATCTCAGCCGGAGCTTTCCCCTTCATGTAATCCAGGATGGCAGCGTAAGTACCCCCGCTATCTGCGACATCATCCACTATCAGTATCCTTTTCCCCGCGATGTCCGCCTCTTCCGGAAGGGGATACTTTATTTTCGCGTTCCCGAGCTTTGATGCAATCCCCCAGTGCTCTACTCTGATAGATGTAAGGTCTTTTTGAAGAAGAATATCGCATACTATGCGTGCAGGTACAAATCCTCCTCTTGCGACGCCTATGACCATATCAGGCTTGAAACCTGAGCGTTTTATTTTATTCGCAAGGCTCTTTGCCAGCTGGTATGCCTCATCCCAGCTTACCATGTAGCATTTAAACGAATTTACAGGCCTTTCCATTGGATTTAGATGATCTACCGTAAAGATATTCTTTCCTGTGGAAAGTAGAAAAACGGTAAAGTCCGGTAAATAAAAGAATATCGGTTTACAGAAGTCCCGATCTCTGGAGTAACATCAGATCTTCAGTATTCAACTTTTCGCCAAGCTTGAACTGGTTATAAACCTCTTCAGCTTCCTTCTTGGTCTTTTCTCTGATAGATTCTTCCTTACTCTCTTTTGTCTTTCTCTTTAACCCGATTATTACTTTATTAAGTTCCCGGATTTCCTTCTGGGATTGTATGAATAACCTGTGCTGCTCATCCGCAGCTTCCTGGGCTTTGACAAATTCCTTATGCGCCTCATCCGACTCAGCCCTTACCTTATCAGCATCCTTGAAGATCACTATCATCTTATCATGATACTGCTGTGCAGCCTCAGCATATTCTTTTACCTTGTTATGGTGGACTGCCGCTTCATCACGAAGAGATTGGGCTTTCTCAAGTAGCGATTTCAGTTCGCTTGAGCCCTCAAGCTGCTGTTTCCGGCGCTTGAGTTCATCGGTCATTTTGGCTATGCTGTCAACAAGCTCCCGCTCCGAGGTAGGTGTCAATACCTCTGTCTGCTGTTTGAATTCCAGCCTGTCTATTTCCCTTTTTAACTCTTTCAGGGACGGACCATCGCCGAGATTTAAGTCCTTCCGGATTTTATCGATTTCGGCGTACACCTTATTAGCCTGCTCGTTCAACTCATCGCGTTTGAGCTTTGCCTCGCTTACCTGCTGGTTATTCTCATCGCGCTGTTTTTTGAGCTGCTGTGCCTCATCGATCAGATCTTTTGTGCGTTTGTTTAAATCGTTTCTTTTAGTTGCACATTTACTTGCTTCCAAGTTGAGCTCGTTCCTCTTGTTCTTGTATTCTTCCGACTTGTTCTTTAAGTCGGTCTTTCTGTTCGTTAATTCATTTAACAATCTATATGTCCTCCTTTTCCAACAAACGTTGGGGTTATGCATTTCTAATGCACGATTCATATCCCGGATCATCCGGGACACCTTTACACATCTTCACATTTTTATATTTATACACTGATTAAGATAGCCTCAATTGTCCGGTTTATAGTTGAATTTTCAAAACAACCTGGAACTGTATCTTGACGTACTCCGAATCACTGCATAACGAGTGAATGACTTCTCCTCATAATATCACATACCTTTTAACCTTTTCGGAAGGAGAAAATATTTTATCCTGTCTAAAAAAAATGCCGTTACTATGATTATTTGATCCCCAGCACATCCGCCATTTCATATACACCCGGCCGGGCAGAGCATACCCATTCCGCGGCTGTTACTGCGCCCTTCGCGAACGCCTGCCTGCTGTGCGCCTGGTGCTTTATCTCGATCCTTTCCCCGTCGCCCGCGAAAAGGACCGTGTGGTCTCCCACAATGTCGCCTCCCCGGACCGCGTGGATGCCTATCTCCTTTTGCCGCGGGGAAATGCCATGCCTGCCGTACACCATCTCCTTCCCTCCCAGCGTCTTTGAGATAACCTCGGCAGCTTTCAAAGCAGTCCCGCTGGGCGCATCCTTCTTCTGGTTATGATGCGCTTCTATTATCTCTATGTCAAAATCCGAAAGACGCTTTGCAGCCTCAGCCAGCAAGCCCCAGAACACGTTCACGCCTATGGAGAAATTAGGTGCGATGACCGCAGCTACGCCACTGCTCTTTATGGCGTCCTCCATCAGCTTGCGCTGCTCCTGAGTGAAACCCGTAGTCCCGACAACCAGGTTGACCTTATTCCTGGCGCTTGCTGTTACGTTTTTCACAGCAGCCCCGGCTATAGTGAAATCAATAAGCACGTCGGGTTTTGACATCTTCAGGATATTATCTATATCCTTTGCATCCCCGACCGGGACATCCAGTTTGCCCTGCCTCATCACCTCGCCTATATCCTTGCCTGTATTGGTGACATCTATGGCAGTAACGAGCTTCATATCCCCTGATCTCAGTATATTCTCGATAATAAGCATGCCCATCCTGCCGCATGCGCCGGTGACTGCTACTTTTATCATAGGTCGCTCACATTTTTATGAGATGCAGGTCATTCAGGGCGGCTTTCAGCTTCTTTTCGTTCTCCTCGCTCATGGGCGCAAGAGGAAGCCGCAGGTTCCCTGCAGGAAGCCCGATAATCTCGACCGCCTTCTTTACAGGTATGGGATTTGTCTCTAAAAAGACAGCGCGTATCAGGGGAGCAAGTGAAAGGTGCAGTTCCCTTGCCCTGTCCATATCTCCCTTCCGGAATGCCTCTACCATGGAGACCATAAGCTTAGGGGCTACATTAGCCACGACTGAAATTACACCCGCGCCTCCCAGCGAAAGAATGGGTAGTGTGAGACCGTCATCCCCTGAAAGAACAACAAAATCCTCATCTTTTGTAAGTTCAAGTATCCGTGTGATCTGATCAAGGCTGCCGCTTGCTTCTTTTATCCCCACGATGTTGCTAACTTTTGCAAGCTCTGCAACGACCTCGGGCTTCATGTTTATCCCGGTGCGTGAGGGGACGTTGTATAAAATGATAGGTACATCGACGGCGTTCGCAACAGTCTTGAAATGGGCGACCATTCCGCGGTCATTGGGTTTGTTATAGTAGGGCGTTATCAGAAGAACGCCATCTGCACCAGCATCCGCCGCGAAATTCGTAAGCTCAAGCGCTTCTGTCGTGTTATTGGAGCCAGTGCCTGCTATGACAGGAACATTGGAGCATTCGACAGCATACTCAATAACCTTCTCATGCTCCTCTATAGAAAGGGTCGCAGCCTCACCAGTCGTCCCGCAGGGAACGATGCCGGAAACCCCATTCTCTATTAAAAACTCGATATTCTGCGCTAGACCTTCTTTATCTATCTTATTATCCTCTGTGAAAGGGGTAATAAGGGCAGGCAGAACACCTTCGATCATAGAGATCTACTTCTTTCGTATGGCTTTTACTCTCAGCGCACGTACAATATAACCGGCTACACGGTTCCTGATAACCTTGCTCTCGATATTGGTGTATTTAGTGACGTTCTCTTTGTTAGCAGTGAAGTCGGTTGTAAAAGTATCGCCGTGCTCTTCAAGTAACTGGTTTGCCATTGATTTGATATAATTAGGTCTGATATTTCCCATGGTCTATCTCCATTGGCTTCGCATACAACTTTATTACTCATATAGGTTTTGGGGAGAGAATGGTTCACTTTCCTTTCTTTTTCTCCTTCCCCTTGCCCTCCGATGCCTGCATTTTTGTGACCTTATCTACATATGTTTCCACTTCGGACGGAGCAAGAACCCTGAATTTCCTGGTCGAAAACTCAATTACACCTATCTCAATGGTGGCTGCATTGAACAGTCCCTCCGAGATGCCGTGAAGCGCTTCAAGACCGAGAAGTACCGCATCCTCAAGTTTGATATTATCGGCGTACTTCTTTTCAAAGATCTCCATGGTATCATCCCTTCCCGAGCCTATGGCTGTGGCTTTGTACTCCAGAAGAGCGCCGCTGGGGTCTGTCTCGAACAGCCGGGCGCGGCTGTCATCAACCCCTGCTATAAGAAGTGATGTACCGAACGGTCTTACGCCGCCTGACTGGGTATATGCATATTTGAAGTCGCATATTTTCTTGGCTAATTCCTCGATGCCGATAGGTTCATCGTAGGTGATCCTGTTGATCTGCGCCTCTACCCTTGCATGGTCTATGAGGACCCTTGCGTCTGCCACAAGACCTGAAGTAGCTGCACCGATATGGTCATCTATCTGGAATATCTTCTCTATGGACTCAGGTTCAAGGAGTTTAGTTGTGACCCGCTTGTCCACGAGCAGGGCAACCCCGTCGATCGCTCTGATCCCTACCGCGGTCGTCCCTCTCTTTACTGCTTCTCGTGCGTACTCTACCTGGAACAACCGTCCATCAGGGCTGAATACCGTTATCGCCCTGTCATATCCCATCTGGGCTGGCGCTTGCATTATAACATCTCCGTTAGCCTAATAATCTCCACACTATATTGAAACTATCTTTATGTTAAGAGGATTGTCTGGGAATATATCAATTTCTATTCTTGAACAAAAAAGCAATATTTTTAAATGTTTGCTGTATTGTGGCGGCTATGATACGTGTCTCGGAAATTACTACTTATCTCAAATGCCCCAGGATGTGCTACTATACAAATAAAGGGCACAAGCTTTTAACAGATGCTTCACCCGGCTATCCGGAGCGTATTATATTAAAAGAACTGGCTCTGATGTATGGACTTGCTTCTGGTAGAGAAGATATATTATCTATCCTGAATAACGAGCTTGACCGTATTTCAAAGGAGGTCCGTATTATTTACAGGGCAGAACTGGAAGGCGTTGAAGATGATGCTCTTCTGGATGCCGTGTCCGCTGTTCGTACCTCTCTTGAAAACATATGTTCCAACCTTTCTTCAAATGCCGATTATTATGCCAATAGCCAGGTCGATATCGAGCCTCTGCTGCACTCGGAAAAATTCGGACTGAGCGGCAGCCCGGATAAGCTTATAAATATCGATGAGACTCCTGTTCCCTCTATAATAAAAACCGGTGCCATGCCTGAGAACGGCGTATGGCAGGGCGACAGGCTCCAGTTGACCGCTTATGCGATACTGGTCGAAGATAAGTACAACTCAATTGTGGAGCGGGGTTTTGTTGAATACGCGCGCTGGGGTACGGTCAGGGAAGTAACGATAAAGAGGCATGAGCGGCGCAAAGTCCTCCAGCTAAGGGACAGGATCAAGAAAATCCAGGACGGTCTCATGCCTGAAAGACCGCAGGATGCGCCGTGCGAGCGCTGCGGGTTTGCGGGCTTATGTGAGGTCAAGTCAACCCTCGCATCCAGGTTTTTCTGATGACAGGCACAGATTTGTTCTTATGGCGCAACAGCCAATCTCCTGTAACAATCGGTAGCCCTAAAACGTGAATCTATGGCTGTAAATCAAAGACTGGTGGAAGAAGCTGTAGAAATACCAGAATATTTTTGCTTCTCCCCTAACTCCGCCTTTATCACTTTCAAAACCCCGTGATCCCGCATCCACACATTCTCCGTCTTGATCAGGTTAATCCTCTTCTTATAATACGGCGCATCGAGCACAAGCGTTTCATACTCGCCGCCCTCTCCCATAATATGTATCCTGTACTTCCTGTTAAGAGCTTTCAGGTCTTCGATCAATTTCTCGTCAAAGCGCCTGCCGAGCCACAGTTCATCCATGCCTCCAGCCGCCACCTTAACCATCCTGATATCCATACATTTGATCATTTCGCGAAGAAGAGGTTCAGGCTCCTTATGCCACAGCGGCGCATACATCTTAAGTCCAAGCTCATCGCAGATTCGTATCACCCGTGAAGCCTGGTATTGCGATTCGATGGCCCCAACCGCGACGCCATCCACCTTTACGGAACGCAGCGCATTCCTCAGATCGTCAAGTTCCTTTTCTTTCTCTCCCGATGAAGTTTTTGAGGTGAGAGGAATCCCGCACGCCCGGGAGATGAGCTCAGTAAGATGGATATTCGCCGAATGGAACATATAGGAATCCTCACTCTGCGGTTTTATTGTGACAAGATCTGTCACGATATGCCCCTCCTGTAAAGCCCTGTATATCGCGAAAGACGAATCCTTACCACCTGAGATGAGAGCCGCAAGCTTCATTTATGTTTTTCCTTCGGCTTTTCCTGCTTCTTTTTCTCTTTCCCGCCTTCGAATTCCTCAACTTCCACAACATCCAGGGGAGTACTTTTCAATGCCTTGCCGATAGTGGATTTTGCTATCCTTGCGGCGTGCTCCTCACTCTCTGCGTCATACACTTTCATCTCAAGCAGTACGCCGACAAGCGCTGTGCCTGCAGCCATGAACACGCTGTCAAAAGCCTCACCGCATGCCGGGCAGCTTGTAGCACCCACCTCTATCTCCACAAAGTTCAGGTCGGGATTGAGCAGTTTTCCTATCTCGGATATTGCGATGTTCATCGCGTCATCGACGCTGTCCACATCCTTCACAAGCCATGCAGCCTCAAGCGTAACTATGTAATTTGTCATTTGTTCCTCTTTTAAATCGTAAACAGATTCTCATCACTCACTTTGAACACGCCGAGCTTCACGCCCGCATCCAGCCAGGCATGCCCGTAGCTGAAGCACGCAAGCGCATTCACCTTGTCCCCCTGTTCAAGGAAATACTTACCGTCTTCATAATAAGAGTTCGCCATGTTGGAATAATCATCTGCGACTTTTCTCAGGTGGGAATTTTCCTGCGGAGCGACCTCAAAAGCCGACAGTGCTTTACTCAGCAGGTTCTCATATCTTTTAACTTTTTCTTCAAGAACGGCAGGTTTTGTCATTGGTCATATTATTTTAGCGAAGATATGTAAAGATTGTTGTTATAACCATTTCCTGCCGGATTAATAAGTAGAAAAGGTAGAGGAAAATAAGATTATATGGATAGGATAGGAAGTATAAGCGTTATTTATCCTCTACGACTGCCTGTTTTCTTTTAGTATATAATAGTATTTTCCCAAAATTATACCCAAATTGGTTCCGAACTGAAGCGGAATTAACCCAAAAAGTGTAGCAGCAGCTTCTCGCAGGATGTTTAGAATTTCGCCCCCGTCAGCGTTTTTGTCTCGGTTACCCCTTTTATAGTCCTTATTTTATTGACAACGATGTCGCTTAAAGCCTCATAATCAGGCGCCTGGACTTTCGCGATAAGATCATAGTCCCCGAACAGTGGATGCAGCTCCTGTATCTCATCCCACTTAATCATGGTATCAAAAACCTTTTTCTCAGAGCCAGGTGCGACGTTTATTAACACAAAACCAACTGCCATAGTATTCACCCGACTACTAATATATACTGGGGGAATATAATGTTTTCTTGTATAAAGGCTATCAGAGCCTCTCAAGAAGCGGGTCCTCTGTGCCGGCAGCAGCAAAAGCCCTCTTGCGCCGCAGACACGACTCGCATGCACCACACGGTCTCTCCTCTCCTTTATAGCATGACCATGACCACTCAAGAGGCGCTCCTATCTTAAGACCCCGTTTTACTATCTCTGTTTTGCTCATGGAAATAAGAGGGACATAAATTTCAGGGTGAGTCAGAGTGCCGGATTTTAGCATCCCGTTAAAACTTTCAACGAACCCGGACGTATTATCCGGGAACGTTGCCGCCTCTTCGGCATCGAATCCGGTAACTATCAGGTCGTACCTGTAATTCTCAGCAAGCGCTGCTGCAATAGCAAGAAAGACCACATTGCGTGCGGGTACCCAGACCGCCTCTGCCGTTTTCTGTGTAATCTCCCTGTTATCGAGGTCTCTACCTGAAATTTCAGGAAGCTCCTCTCTTCCGGTGAGTGCACCGCGGAATGTCCTGTACCAGGGAAGGTCGATTATTGTATGCTTTACCCCGAACTTTTTGCAGATGGCTTTTGCGAACTCTATCTCTTTTTTCCTGGCACGCTGCCCGTAATCAAAGGTAACGCACATCACTTCATCGCATTTATCGTACGCTTCCTTGAAAGCAACCGTGGAATCAAGACCTGATGAAAGCAAGACGATGGATTTCATAAGCCGAATAATGGTTTAACAGATATTAAAACCTGAGTTTCTGTCTCGTTTTATAATATAATCGCCCCGATCATTTTAGTATAGAAATTTTTTAATTTCAAGCCCGAACTGGAATAACTTCTCCACGAATGCTGCAATAGAAAGAATAAAGGAAATTGAGAATGGTTAGGTAATGAATCCTCTTATTGTTTCAATTAAAGTAACTGTTGGAATTAAAAATGAACTGATGAAAGTTGCTATCGCCGAGAGATCGTATCTTTTAGGACTTATTTGCTTTATTCTAATTTTCTCTTTTTCAAGCGTATCTAAGATAAATGATAGCTTTTCAAGCTCGTCTTTATTAAATTTATTATTAGCAATAATATTAATTAATTTATTATATGTTTTCTTATATTCTCCATTGATTTTGCCTAGTTCAAATTCTATACCCTTATTTATCAAGTTTCTAATTGTTTTTTGAGTTATTATGAAAAAAATAACTCCTAGAAAAAGTATACTAATTAGGAAAACCGTCTCATACGAGATAACAGCTATAGGAGAAATATAGGAAATTATAGCTAATGTTATGGTAATAAAATAGTTGCTTACAACAATTATAACAAAATTTCGCAGTGGTCTAAGTCCGCCCATCTCGTCGGTATGAAAAATATCAATGTTGATTAAAGGATTGCTATTAAGTTCATTTATGATGACAATTAAGTTGATGATTATTCCAACAATAATTGCTAACAAGAAGAGCATCAAATACCCAAACATATGATTAATTATATCAAGTATAATTGTCCACTTGCTAAACGGCCAAATTAATGAAAAATAAGGTGGGGGAGATTCGATAGTAATCCTCCATCTCCAATATCTGATAATTTCTAATAATACAAATGGAATAATTACCAATAATATCGCGAAATAATATATTTTAGATTTCTGGATTTTTTTATCCAAATAATCAAAATAAGTTCTAAAATAATCTTCTTTAAAAATTATATTTAGCTTGATGAATGTTAATTTTATATTAGAGTAAAAATATTTAATTTCTGCAAATTGGTATCCAATAAGGATACTTAATGAAATTGTTACATAAAATATATATAAATTAAGTGGACGAACTTTAGCTGCAACGAATATAAAAATAGTTGCAGATATTATTAAAAAAGAAATTAGATAATTTAAGGATAATCTATTGAAAAGTTTCTCAATCCGCATATTTATCAAAATTAGTTATGAAAATTTTAAAATTATCTATGCCGATTTTTTTTAAAAATAAAATATCCCCAAAGAATTGCTAATATAAATGTTAATGCAAAAAAACCAGGGGCCTGTGTGGGTTTAGAAGTAATAGGAGTTATTAATGTTGGTGCTGGTGTGTTGGCTGTCTCTACTGATATTCCAGTTGGTGTTGTTGCATTGGTTAATATTCCGTCTGATATTACAATTGTTCCGGTTGTAGTGGGTTGAATATTTCTCAAGGTTCTTTGTATTTCTTTCTTCCCCTCATTTTGTTGAAATTTAAAAGTTATTTCCTCGTCATAGTATCCATTTAGATTCAGACTGAGTGAATGCTCTTCTAGATCTCCTATAGGAATGGTTTTTTTGGTTTTACCTTTATATTCCTTATCGATTGATATATTTGCCCCTTGTGGATCCGTAGAAATAATTAAATCGAAATAAGCAGCTAAGGGAGGAACTATTTGTAAAATAGCATAATCCCCAGTGGTATCATTAGATACATCTACCCAAGTGACAATATATTTGCTGGGTTTATAATCTTGGGGATTTTGATCTTCGCTATTGCTTTGGTTCAATATTTTATCATCAATTGTACGGTCATTTAATTGTAACTCTGTCCAAACATTGCCACTATTTGAATCAATTTCTTTTATTAATAATGTGTACCCCCCATCTTCAAAATAAATACTATCTCCTACCCTCCTTATTGTTTCATCGATTTGTGAGTTTGCTTGTAGCTCTTGGGCGGCCGCCATGTTTTCTACATTTACAATATATTTCTCATCACTCATTGAATCAGCTTCAAAATTATGATAATAAACATAAATTTTGTTTTCAGGAGGAACAGAAGGAATTTTTACCCATAACTTAGTAGAATTAGTATTGCAGCCAGATTCTAACCGATAGTTGAATTGTGTAGAACCACTAGAATCAGCAAACCTTATATCTGCGCAATCTGAACGCATTTTTCTAGCTGAAATCAGGTATGCAGTATCCATAGTAACAGGATAATCTGTCAGATTAGAATCTGAGTTGGAGATATCAGAAGTTTTTTGTCTATATAACCACCCGCCGGCAATTGGATTTGATGATATCTGGCCCATTGCCGTTCCTATCAACACCAGTATAGCAGCCATACCTATTACAAGAATGCATGCCATTAAAGGTAATTTTTTACTACCCATGACCCCACCTAATTATTTATGATATTAAGATTGCGTTAACTAATGATAAAAGTAGTGGGTCGTGAACATTTGGTTTTTACACCGATCTGATCCACATGGTTGGTTATAAACGAGTCTTCAGATACGATGAACTATGAGAAGTTCTTCTATCCAAACCCGGGAACAAAATCTTTAAAAATAAAAGTAACATACGTGTTGTAAAGGGGGTCAGTAAATTATGGTGATTAAAGAAACAAATGGAAAAAAGCAAGTTGCTATAGCGTGCCAGGGCGGCGGGAGCCATACAGCTTTCACTGCAGGCGTATTGAAAGGAATTCTTAAAGAACAGGATGGAAAGTATGAAATCGCAGGTCTGAGCGGTACTTCTGGCGGCGCGATCTGCGCCCTGCTTACATGGTACGGTTTGTTAACGAATGATAAGGATAAGGCAATCAAGCTTCTGGATTCTTTCTGGAGAGATATTTCAGCCTGGTCATTTGACGATATGCTATTGAACGAATGGGTTGTATGGATATCCCGGTTGCGTGGTATAACACCTACGCTTGATATAAGCCCATACAATTATCCTCCCGTGGCACAGGAGCGCATGAGGGGCATCCTGAATAAGCTGGTTGATTTTGATAAACTCAAAACACTTATAAATGATTCAAGTCCTGATTTACTTGTTGGGGCTGCTGATGTTCTTTCTGGTGAATTCAAAATCTTTTGGAATCCTGAGATCAATGCTGATGCGATTCTTGCTTCAGCCGCGGTACCGACACTCTTAAGGGCAATTCGCACGGATGGAAAGGTGTACTGGGATGGCTTGTTTTCACAGAATCCTCCTATAAGGAGTTTTATAGAGGATGCGAATATACACGAAAAACCCGATGAGATATGGATAATACATATAAACCCGCAAAAACGGCATTATGAGCCGAAATCAATAAGAGAAATAGAGGACAGGCGCAACGAACTTTCAGGCAACCTTTCGCTATACCAGGAAATAGATTTCATGGAAAACGTTAATAAATGGGTAGATGCTGGATATCTTCCTGGTGACAAATATAAGCACATCAAAGTAAGATGGATCGAAATGCTGTTTAAAGAGGACCTCGATGTTGCATCAAAGCTGGATCGCAACCCACAGTTCATAGATGGATTGATGAAACACGGTGAAGAGCAGGCTGTGAAGTTTTTGAAGCAGCTGGCATAAACTTTATTGCCCCTAATCATAACATTTATCCATTAAAAAATCAATCCCCCACATCATGCCTACAGTGATGGAGCTTTACCAGCTCTTACCGAGAACCAACTGCAAGAAATGCGGTGAATCCACATGCATGGCTTTTGCGGTTGCGTTGCTATCAAGAAAAAAAATATATCAGAATGTACGCCGATCCTTGAAGTGAACTTCAAAAAGCAGAAAGAGAAGCTGGAATCGCTTCTTTTGCCGACCGCAGGAGCAGAGGAAACGGGAATGATCGTCCATCCCGATCTGTGCACAGGCTGCGGCAACTGCGTTGTTGCATGCCCTGTGGACGTTGCCAACGACCCGAAGGGTGCGGCTATCGGATGTGCGCCTACCAGCGATAAAGTGATATTCAGGGTCGTGGACGGGAAAGTCGTGGCTTCAAACATCAAGGAATGCCGCCGCTTCGGGAAGAATCGGGTACTCTGCTATGCCTGCATCGACCCATGCCCGACCGGGGCTATCGAGTTCGTTTAGGAGAACCATATGGTTACCTGCACAGGATGCGCGCTGTTATGCGAAGACATTGATGCCGTCGTAGAGAACAACAGGATAAAAGAGACAAGAAACGCATGCAGACGGGGCTCTGCAAAGTTCAGGGGCTGTAAAAACAGGCTTATATCTTCCGTTAATAAAAAGCAAACCGATATTGATGCAGCCATAAAAAGAGCATCAGAGATCCTGAAAACCGCAAAATCGCCCATGCTCTTCGGGTGGAGCAACTCGACATGCGAGGCTCAAGCAAAAGGTATCCAGGCGGCTAAAAAATTAAACGCCACCATAGACGATACCTCCTCTTTTTGCCAGGGGATACTTATTGAAAAAGTCCTCCAGAAAAAGTTCAGGACATGTTCGCTTGAGGAGATAAGGAACCAGGCTGATGTGCTGGTTTACTGGGGCTCGGACGCGCAGGATTCGGAGCCGCGCCATCTTTCGAGGTTCTCGTACTTTCCCCGCGGAGAAGCCCGCCAGCGCGGATACGAAGAAGACCGCACCGCCATAGCAATAGATGTGCGCGAATCCAATACCGCAAAGATATGCAAAGGACATTTTTACAGGATACCCCTGAAAGGCGACAGGGATTTTATTCTTGCTCTGTCGGATGCGCTCTCCGGGAAAGTGCCCGCTTACGATACAAAAAGGATACTGGAACTTGCGAACATATTGAAAAAGGCTGAGTTCGGGGTGATTTTCGCCGGCATAGGGCTTACCTACTCTATAAAAGATGAGCTTGATATCCTTGTAGCCCTGGCTGACCGGCTTCCGAATTTCCACATACTGCCGATGGTAGGGCATTACAACATGCGCGGTTTTAATGAGATCCTGTTCAAAGAAACCGGTTTCGTGAACCGGGTCAAGTTCGATGGCAAAGCGGTACACGATAACAAATACGCAATTGTGGAAGCGCTGCGGCAGAAAGCTATCGATGCGCTGCTCGTTGTTGGTTCTGACCCGTTATCAAGCCTTCCCCACCCGGTATTGCCCCACCTTGCAGCCATACCCGTGATATGCATCGACCCTTGTGTTACTCTTACCTCGAAAATCGCAACCGTAACTATCCCGGCTGCGGTCTCAGGCGTAGAATCGGGCGGCAGTGCTGTGAGGATGGATGGCAGGGTGATAGAGTTATCAAAGGTCGTTGAAAATAATTATTTGTCCGATACTGAAATCCTGGCAAGGATAATGGAGGGAGCCTGATGGGAATAGATGTAGGGAAGTTCCTTAAAGCTCCGGAATATGATATCAGGATCACCACTTACCGGGATATCTTCCAGGTAGAGGCGCTTGAGCAGGACAGGTTTGGCGAGGAATATAAAAAGCTCTCAGCAGCCGTAATGATGGGTAAAAGCGATATGGAAAAAATGGGGTTCAAGGCAGGGGACAGGGTCAGGTTGACCAACAATAACGGCAGCATCGTGGTTGAGGTCCGCGCAACCAGAAGAGATGAACCCGGCGGCATTGCATTCATGGTGAACAGCCCCTGGTCAAACTTGCTCGTTTCAAGCGACGCCGGGGATAATGGGATACCTGAGTTCAAGAATATAATCGCCCGCATATCATTGACAAAAGAGGAAATCACCCCGCTTGAAAAGCTGATGGGACTTTAACGCATTGCTTTAATAGACTGAAAGTCTAAAACTATTAGTGGGGTTTATCTATGGACAGTCTATCTTTCGATCTCAAGCCGCTGCCGCCCTTTCGCCTTGACCTTACAGTCTGGGCATTGCGCCGCAGGCGGGATAACACCGTGGACAGGTGGGATGGTACGACCTATCGGCGGGTGCTGGTATTGGACGGCAAACCGGTTGAAACGGCTGTTGTACTGCAAGGCAAGCCTGATGAGCCTGAACTCTCTATCACAGCCACCGGTTTGCAGCTTTCATCAGGAACAGGCCCAGCCCTGGCTGCACTCCTGGAGCGTATGCTTGGCATCCGGGTGGACGTGAGCGGGTTTTACCGGCTTGCACAAAATGACACGCAGCTTGAGTATCTTGCCTCGCAGTTTCGCGGGCTCAAGCCGCCCCGCTTCCCCACGTTGTTCGATGCCATAGTAAACGGGATCGCCTGCCAGCAGGTTTCACTCACTCAGGGCATCCGCCTGCTCAACAAGCTGGTAACGGCATGCGGCAAAACTGTTGAGGGGCGGGACTCGATAGCATATGCTTTTCCGCAGCCTGAGGATATAGCGGGACTGGAACCGGAAGCATTTCGAAATTTGGGGTTCAGCCGCCAGAAAGCACGCGCGCTGCTGGAACTGTCTCACAAGGTTATTGATGAACATGTTGATATTGAAGAGATGATAACCCTGACTGATGAAGATGCCCTGAGCCGCCTGTGTGAATTGCGCGGCGTGGGGCGCTGGACCGCCGAGTATGTTCTGCTGCGAGGTATGGGGCGGCTGCACGTCTTTCCTGGGGATGATTCAGGCGCCAGGAACAAGCTGCAAAGCTGGCTTGGCGTGGAAGAAAAGCTGGATTATAAAAGTGTTAAAAGCACCCTTGCCCGCTGGAGCCCCTATGGAGGATTTATCTATTTTCACCTGCTGCTGAACGACCTTGCTCATAAAGGTGAGCTGCCATGACCGGAAGCCTATCTCAAACAGCGTCCCCGGTGATGACAATCGGGCATTCCACGCGAGCACTTGAATTTTTCATCCGTATGCTGAAGGTGCATGAAGTTACAATTATTGTAGATATACGCACCGTCCCGCGCTCAAGGCATAACCCCCAGTTCAACAAAGAGACGCTGCCCGACAAACTTAAAGCTGCCGGCATACACACTTTTATCACACCCATATTAATTAAAATGTGAAACTAAAATTGTAACTGTGCCCAGGTCAGGGTCATAAAGGAGACTGAAGGCTAAAAACAGACCGGATGAGAACATGAAATGTAAACATACAAACACCAACTGCGTGACACGCATAATCAACCAGGCATGCGAAGAGCTACGGGCATGCGAATATGGCGTATCATGCAACTACGAAAATAAACGTTCATTGAGTACGTAAAATCGAGTACGTAAAACTGCCATAGAATCAATCCGTAGAAGCAGGCGTGCAGAGGTGATAGTATCTCTTCACACCTGCATTTTTAACTTAACTTTTTTTCAAAAGCTAACTAATATATACAATCAGTGCTCAGGAGAATCTAGGTGGTCAAATGGCACACATAGTAAAAAGCATGGTCGGCGAGGCGCTTGTTGGCGATGGAGCCGAGATAGCCCACATTGACCTGGTAATAGGCACAAAAGGAACCGCTGTTGAAACAGCTTTTATGAATTCGCTTGCAATGCCGAGGGAAGGACACACACCTCTCCTGGCAGTGCTTGAGCCGAACCTGCAGCCAAAGCCTTCAACACTGATAGTGAACAAGGTCAGTATTAAAAATGCAGACCAGGCGTTGCTTATGTTCGGCCCGGGGCAGGCATCTGTCGCAAAGGCCGTAATGGATTGCGTCGAGGAAGGAACGATAAATAAGGACGATGCCGAAGACCTGCTGATAATAGTCTCGGTATTCATACACTGGGAGGCAAAAGACAAGCAAAAGATATATGATTACAACTACGAGGCTACAAAGCTTGCTATCGAGAGAGCGATGAAGAGAGAGCCATCCGTAGATGAGGCACTTGCCCGGAAGGAGAAAGCCAAACATCCGTTCGCCTGAACACAGCAGGCTTGATTATTTTTTAAAATATTTATAACCTGACCGCTACGCCTTTTTTCCCCAGATATTCCTTAGCTTCTTCTATCGTGTACTCCCCGAAATGGAAAATGCTCGCCGCAAGCGCAGCATCAGCCCTGCCTTCGGTGAACGCCTCATACATGTGCCCTATATTCCCGGCGCCGCCTGAGGCTATGATGGGGATGTCCAGCAGCTCTGAAAGCGTCCTGGTCACAGGAAGGTCGTAGCCGTCCTTTGTGCCGTCTTTATCCATGCTGGTAAGAAGTATCTCGCCTGAGCCCAGTTCCTCCACTTTTTGCGCCCACTGCACCGTGTCTATGCCGGTAGGAGTCCTGCCACCGTAGATAACAACCTCGTACCAGGCTTCAGTCCCGTCCTCAAGCTCGATAATGGTCTTATCCTTATTATTCTTGATATCGGGATTGCGTTTGCAGTCGATGGCTGTAACGATACACTGGGAACCGAATATCTCCGAGGATTCCTTTACAAACGCGGGATTTTTCACAGCTGCCGTGTTAATAGAAACCTTATCTGCGCCTGCCCGCAGGATATTCCTTATGGCTTCCGTGCTGCTTATCCCGCCCCCGACCGTGAGAGGTATAAATACCTCGTCTGCCGTTCTCTCGATCACGTCTATCATCGTTCCCCTGCGCTCGTGCGATGCCGTAATATCCAGGAAAACAAGCTCATCCGCCCCCTGCTCATTGTACATCTTCGCAAGCTGCACAGGGTCGCCCGCTTCTTTTAAGTTCACGAACTCGATACCTTTGACAACGCAGCCTCCTTTTTTATCAAGCGTCACGTCAAGGCACGGGATGATACGTTTGGTGAGCATCGCCCTCCAGTAGTTATTATGAAATGAAATAGTTTTGGGAAAAGTACAAATCCTGAGGTTTTTAAACCGATAACTATATTTACTATTATCATAATAATGATGATAGTGAGCAGGCGATAATATTTCTTTTAGACGTCACTCCCACCTCCTATCCATGCCTGCTCTATCCTAATCATAAAGTCTTTATCTGTTCGTCCTCATTAAGTGGCGCATGGCTCTAACGTATGCAAAATCCGGGGTTGACATCGAGAAGGAGAACAAGGCTATCGCTGCTCTTGCGCGGCAGCTTACTTATAAGCGCAGCGGCATGGGCGCGCCGCTGACAGATGTGGGCCATTACGCAGGTCTTATCGATTTTGGCGAGTACGCACTCGCTCTTACCACCGACGGCGTTGGTTCAAAAGTGCTGATAGCGAACGAGATGAAGAGGTGGAACACTGTCGGTATTGATTGCATAGCCATGAACGTGAACGACCTGCTGGCAATGGGCGTAGAGCCTCTTGCGTTCGTGGATTACATCGCAATAAGCGAACCCAGCGATGAGATCATGAGGCAGATAGGGGAAGGGCTGGCAAAAGGAGCCGAGATGTCCAGGATAACAATAGTGGGCGGCGAAACCGCCTCTCTCCCGGATATCATCCGGGGCTTTGACCTTGCAGGCACATGCCTCGGCATGGTAAAAAAAGACCGTATAATCACAGGCGAGCGTATTGAAATTGGCGACGCTATCGTGGGACTTCCTTCAGCAGGCGTGCACAGCAATGGATATTCCCTTGTGCGCAGGATAATAAAAAGCGCCGGGTACCGGTACGGTAATCCGTTCCCCTGCAATACTGATACCACCATCGGGGATGAACTGCTCATCCCCACAAGGATCTATATGGAAATACTGGATGCAGCGAGCCGCTTCGATCTCCACGGTCTTGCGCATATAACTGGCAGCGGGCTTATGAAGCTTCACCGCATCACAAAGTACGGGTTCAATATTACCGACCCGCTGGAACCGCAGCCCGTTTTCAGGTTCCTGCAGGAAGAAGGGGGTGTGGAAGACCTTGAGATGTACAAGACCTTTAACATGGGCATGGGTTTTGTTGTCGTGCTGCCCCGGGGAGAAGCCATGGAAGCAGCAAAAATGCTTGGAGGGAAGATAGTGGGAGAAATCATAGATAAGGGTATCTATGTCAGAGACCTGGAAATAAAATAAGCAGGCGTAAAATGGGGTGGCAAACGCCTCTCTATATAGTTGAGAAAAACTTAAGTACACATATAACATATATTTGATGGGAGGAAGAGGTTATATTATGCAAGAAGTTGAAGTAGCAGAGACATTAAAGACGTTGAGTGCAAGGATAGATGAGCTGTCTAATGCGCTTATTGAGAAGAAAGAAAATATATCAAGCGGGATTTCAGATGCGCTTACCGAGAAGAAAACCAGGGCTATAAAGACGATCCAGGGGAAGCCTTTCACTTACCTGGGTGGGGCATTTGTCGGGGGTCTGGCTCTTGGTTTTCTTATGTCGAGAAGGGGCAAGAGTAAGACAAGATAAGATCCTGTCTATATTCCTGATTGGTTATTTTTCAAAGGGAGGAACGGTTTAGTATGGATGAAGTGGACGTAGCAGAGTCACTAAAGACCCTGAGTGCCAGGATAGATGAGCTATCCGATGCACTCCTTGGGAAGCAGGGGAGCATATCCAAAGCATTTATCGAAGGAAAAACCAGAGCTGAAGAAAGTATAAAGGAAAAACCTTTCACCTGCCTGAGCGGGGCTTTCATCGGGGGTCTTATCCTTGGTTACCTGGTATCGAGGAAGAGTTAGTGTCAGGCGTATTGGAATCTCTTGGTGAGACTTCAAAATTAATCATTCAATGGATTTCCCAGGAAACAGAAAAGGTTGTAATCAGTGCAATCGGTACTGGTGTAGCAGAGGGCTTACATAAATTCAGTGAGAAACTGTATTATATAACAATTGCGGCAGCATTAATTGCGACCGGGTTCTTCCTGACTCTCTGGGGTATTTCAACCGTTATCGATACGTACTTTGGCATGAAAGGCTTTGGATATGTGCTGATAGGCATACTGGCGTCGGTAACCGGGGCGCTTGTGTATAAGAAATGATACTCACCGCTACCTTAAGTGTTATATATTGATTTTTACATTTTATTTACGATGGAACGAACGCTGGCTAAAACAAAGCTATGGCTGGTAAACAACAGAGATAAGCCGATAATAGGTGAAGGTAAGGCTGCTCTTCTGGAAAGTATCAGGGATGAAGGGTCGCTGAACAAAGCATGTAAGAAAGTAAAAATCTCATACAAGCATGCGTGGCTGCTTTTAAAAGAGATAGAAGAAAGCGTGGGAGAACCTGTTATAATAAAAAAACGGGGTGGAAAAGCCCAGGGCACGTTCCTGACCGAAAAGGCAATAAGCTTACTTGATGCATATAATACATATCAAAGCATACTTGCGCAAACCATTTATGATGCTACATTCTGGGAGGTGATCGGGTTGAAAATTTCTGCAAGGAACCAGATTAAGGGTAAGGTAATCGAGGTCGAGAAAGAGGGTCTTATCGCAAAGGTTAAGATATCCATAGAGCCGACCACGATAACTGCCGTCATCACAAAAGAGGCTGCCGATGCCCTGGATATCAAAAAAGACGATAAAGTGGTGGCTGTGGTAAAGGCAACTGAAGTAATGATAGGGAAAGAATGATTACAGCCATCTCTGAGTTTATTATCTAATCAAAGTATAATTTTCAGTCTGTAGTAAGTTGTCTTCTTTTTTAAACTTCAAGGACGTATCTGGTACCTATTTTCTCTTTATCCTTACCCCGTTCTTCAGCCACTCCTGCTCCCGGATATACTGTGCAAACATGCGCTGGAATGACATGAACTCTTCAACTTTATCAGGATACATCACACGTTTGCAACCCACAGCATAGCTTAAGGCAGCATACCCGAGAATACGCTCAATTCCAATAGGATGCCACACCCTGTTGATACATTCAATAGTCAGCACGGGATCGCACATGTGGTCGCCATTCAGGTCATAATACAGCCCTATTCTCATGTACCTGTCAAGCTTCCTAATAAATAACACCAAGCCTCCATCAGGTTCATAATAGTGCCCGACTGATGCATAGCTGTCCGCATTATTAATAACCAGGCGGCTTGGCATTCTGAGCCTGAGATCGTACTTATAGTGCCCGAACATGTCAAGACGGTGCCTGGTAAGTAGCTCTTCGATCACATCCTGGAGTTCGAGTTTAGCCTTCGCTATCTCGTTTCCGGGTTTCCTTCTCATAATTCTGTATCGTTTTATAATTCTACAGTATCATGCAGATGCCTCAATCAGTTTCAGGAAAACTCTCTGCAAATCCATTCTCTCTTCCTCGAACATGGATATGGTTCCACCCATGGATTTTACTGCCGCGGCTATTCCAAGGCGTGCGTCCGGATCAGTCAGTAACGAGATATGACCGTTTACTGGTTCGACAGAACGCACGCCTTTTACTCCCTTCAACCCCTCTATAACCCTCTGTACCGGCAAGTCCTGGACTTCAAGTACATATCTTGCTCCTTCTTTTTCTCGTACCTTATTCCTGAGTTCTTCTACAGTACCTACAGCCAGCAGCTTACCGCGAGCAATTACGCCTATCCTGTCGCATATCTCCTCAACCTCAGCCATGCTGTGACTGCTCAGAAACACGGTTAAGACCCACTAATTCTAATAAGTCAACGATACGCTTCTCTCTTGTCTTTTCATCGATATCATAGAGTTTGGCATAGAACCTGAGATTCTGCCTTGCAGTGAGATTATCGTAATAGCCAGCAGGCTCAGGCAAAACACCTGTTGCTTCCCTTATCTTAATGACTTCTCATTGGTCATCGGTTAAGCCCACCAATCATCCCTGAATCGATATCTGTTGACATGAGGATCAAGTGCCTGACTCGAATAAACATTCATAACGGTCTCGATATCCCATCTTGCCCCATAGAGTTTCGCAACATCTTCAGCCTCCAAAACATCTTTTGAAATATTAGTGAGATAAACATGGTACTTTTCCTCATCTTCATTGAAAACCGCTACCAATCGGAACTGTTCAGTATCCAATCTTTCCTTGCCATTGTATTTTCGTCTCTTGAAAGAGACCTCAACTTCAACATCGAGTACCTGTCGTTTTAACTTTGGTAGAATTTCACTGATATATTTTCCTTTCACATCGATACTGTTACCCCGGCAAGTATTATGCACATCCACAATGAGAGGATCAGCGTTTCCCTTCAACCTGGACACAAAGTAGCAGCCGTTCTCTTTGATCCTTGCAAAAAGCTGATGTTTATAAAAACCAAGATCGATAAGAAGAATTCTATCTTTTATCCATGGACCTATTCGCAACGTCTTCAATTCATTTGTACTTTCAGCATGGATACTGATGCTTTTTGGGCTATTTGCTACCGCACTTACCAATAAGCTTACTTTAACGCCTGCTGCTACAGTTCTCTCTCATAGCGATAATTTTATCCAATATTAAACGTAATGTATTCTTGACATACATCGCTGAAATCCTTCTATATAAGGATTCCTAAAGTGGAAGTGGGATCAGGTCAGTTTGATGTAGCATGATTTGAACAAAAAAGGAGGATAAAAAAAATGGCAATTCCAAAAATGCTTTATGTATCAGAGCAAACTCCACATGGTCCGCATACGCTGGATATTTATTCCCGCCTGCTGGATGATCAGATAGTATTTCTCACAGGTGAAATCAATGAAGATACTGCAGAAAGTATCATCGCACAACTTCTTTATTTAGAAGCAAAAGACTTCGAAGGTGATATCCGTTTATATATAGACAGCCCCGGAGGACTGGTCACTGCTGGCCTTGCTATCTACGACGCAATGCAATGCACCAAATGCGGTATCGAAACCATCTGTATCGGGCAGGCTGCCTCTATGGCTGCGGTTTTACTGGCAGCGGGAGCCAAGGGAAAAAGGATGGCATTTCCTAATGCACGGGTGATGATACACCAGCCACTTGGTGGAGCACAGGGACAGGCATCGGATATCGCTATTCAGGCAAAAGAGATGGCAAGGATTAAAAAGCATCTTAACGAAATCTTGGTCCATCACACAGGGCAGCCCATTGAGGTCATTGAGAAAGATACGGACAGGGATTTCTTCCTGACAGCAGAGGAAGCGATGGAATATGGGCTAATAGATGATGTAATGAGGGCTGGTGAAGGAGTAATTAAAGCGAACAAAGGGATATGAACGCAGACATGAATCCATTTGGGTCTAAAGATGTTATCGATACAGGCAAGGGTCGCGTGAATATCTATCGCATTAGCAGACTTGAGGAGATAGGCTTAGGAAACATCTCTCATTTTCCGTACTCCATCAAGATATTACTTGAAGCTCTCCTTCGACATGTGGATGGATTGCTTGTAACGGAGGAAGATGTCGAATCATTAGCTAGGTGGAATCCAAAAAAGATGCCAGAGCGCGAGATACCTTTTATTCCTGCAAGGGTGCTTCTGCAGGATTTCACAGGAGTTCCCGCAGTGGTTGACCTGGCTGCCATGAGGTCGGCTGTTGAAAGGCTGGGAGGCGACCCGGCAAAGATTAATCCCGTTATACCCGCAGACCTTGTTATTGACCATTCCATCCAAGTGGATTATTACGGCACCTCATACGCCAGAGCTTATAATGAGAAAAAGGAATTTGAACGGAACCACGAGAGGTATACTGTTCTTAGATGGGGTCAAAATGCTTTTGATAATTTTCGCATTATTCCACCGGGCAGAGGAATAGTCCATCAGGTAAATCTTGAATATCTCGCGTCGGTAGTTCAGGTCAAAAAAGTGAACGGCGAGCCTGTCGCCTTTCCGGATACCCTTGTCGGGATGGACTCTCATACCACAATGATAAATAGCCTGGGAGTGCTGGGATGGGGTGTTGGAGGGATAGAAGCAGAAGCTGTCATGCTCGGCCAGCCCTATCACATGCCGGTTCCTAAAGTTGTAGGATTCAGGCTTTACGGTGATTTGAAGGAGGGAGTAACAGCCACAGATCTTGTTCTCACCATTACCCAGATCTTAAGGAAACATAACGTTGTGGGTAAATTCGTTGAATTCTATGGGCAGGGTTTGAACACATTAAGCCTGCCCGACCGGGCGACCATATCCAACATGGCTCCTGAATACGGAGCAACTGTGGGATTCTTTCCCATCGACGAGGAAACATTGAATTATCTCCTGATGACAGGAAGGAAAAGGGAGCACGTTAATCTGGTTAAGTTATATGCAATGGAGCAGGGTCTCTTCCGCACAGATGAAAGTCCAGAACCCCTGTTCAGCGAGACTCTGGAACTTGACATGAGCAACGTTGAACCAAGCCTCGCAGGGCCGAGACGACCCCAGGATCGTATACCTCTTGATGAAATGGAAGCAAGTTTCCACAAAGCCATGGAGGAGACGTTTCTGCGGAAAAAAACTGAAGTGGAAGCTGATCATGAATTTCACCGCTGGCTTGGAGAGGGCGGAAGCTTCAGGGTCGAGCATAAACATATCGGCGGGGAACAGCCCAGCGCAAAATATGAGATGAAAGTCCCGGTAAAAAGCGGTTCGATAGTAATTGCAGCCATAACCTCATGCACCAACACTTCAAACCCCTCTGTGATTATCGGAGCAGGTCTCCTGGCAAAGAATGCAGTCGAGCGCGGACTCAAGGTCAAGCCTTATGTTAAAACTAGCCTTGCTCCAGGTTCGCGTGTTGTGAGTGAATACCTTGCGAACTCGGGACTCATGCCCTATCTTGAGGCTCTGGGATTCCACCTTGTGGGATACGGATGCACGACATGCATAGGCAATAGCGGTCCGATCCCGGAGAACGTTGCCAGGGCGGTGAAAGAGAATAACCTTATAGTCGCTTCGGTATTAAGTGGAAACCGCAATTTTGAGGGCAGGATTAACCCGCTCGTCAAAGCAAATTACCTTGCCTCGCCTCCATTAGTGGTAGCATACGCCATATCTGGTACAGTGGATATTGATCTTAAAACGGAACCTGTCGGATACGATCCGAATGGAAAACCGGTATATCTAAAAGATATCTGGCCTGATCAAGAGGAAATCCGGCAGGTTATAAAAAATATAATCAAACCAATGTTGTTTGAAAAACAGTATTCAGAGATATCAGACGGCACAGAGCTATGGGAGAACCTCAAAGTCCCTTCTGGCAAACTCTATGAATGGGACAACGAATCGACCTATATCCAGGAACCTCCCTTCTTCAGGGATTTCCCGGTAAAGCTTCCTGAAAAGGGTGATTTGATGGGTCTCAGGGTACTTGCATACCTGGGAGACAGCATCACGACGGATCACATTTCCCCGGCGGGGGAATTTTCTCAAGACGCTCTTGCGGGACAGTATCTGATATCCTGTGGAGTGGCACCGGAAGATTTCAATTCCTTCGGATCAAGAAGAGGAAATCATGATGTCATGATGCGGGGAACATTTGCAAACATAAATCTCAGGAACAGACTTGTTCCTGATAAAGAAGGAGGATGGACTCTATATTTACCCACCAGAGAAAAAATGACAATTTACGATGCAGCGATGCTTTACAAAAAGAACGGCATCCCTCTTGCTATCATAGCAGGGAAAGAATACGGCACAGGCAGTTCCCGCGATTGGGCTGCCAAGGGCACATGTCTTCTTGGGGTCAGAGCAGTAATAGCTGAATCGTTTGAGCGCATCCACAGGAGCAACCTCGTGGGAATGGGCGTTCTGCCGCTGCAGTTCATGAAAGGGGAGAGCGCAGATACGCTGGGCATTAATGGGGATGAGGTACTGGATATCCTTGGTATAAGTAACATAGAGCCTGGGGGAGAACTGCGCGTGGTTGCAAGAGATGAAAATGGAAAAGAAAAGACATTTAACGTCATGGCAAGACTGGACTCGCTGATTGAGGTGGAATTTTATAGAAATGGCGGCATACTGCATACATTCCTCAGAAATATATTAAGTAATAAAAGGAGTTGAAAACCATGAAAAAGATGATCTCTATTAACTCCGCTACGGGGGAGATAAATAGGGAATTTGAACTTTATTCACAAGAAAGGATAAACGAAGCGATTAGAAAGTCCAGGACTGCCTTTTCAGAATGGAAGAATCTGGATATCTCTGACAGGGCAGAATATCTTACGAATGCTGCGAAGGTGTTGCGAAGACGGAAGAAGGAACTTGGTGAAATTATCACATTGGAAATGGGTAAACCTGTAAAAGAGTCCATACCCGAGGTTGAAAAATGCGCATGGGCTCTTGAGTACTTCGCGGAGAATGCTGAGCGATTTTTGGAACCTGAGATCGTGGAAACAGATGCCAGGAAGTCGTACGTTTCATTTGAACCGCGTGGAGCGATACTCTGCATCATGCCCTGGAACTTTCCATTCTGGCAGGCTTTGCGTTTCGCTTCCCCGGCTTTATCTGGCGGGAACGTTGTATTGCTCAAACATTCAAGCTACGTCCCCTTATGCGCATTGGAACTTGAAAAGGTTTTTTTAGAGGCAGGTTTTCCCGAAGGGGTCTTCCAGACGCTACTGATAGATGGATCAACTGCATCAGCACTTATAAAGAGAAAGGAGATAGATGCAGTATCCTTAACAGGCAGCGTTTCTGCAGGACAGAAGGTGGCAGAGGTCTGTGGGCAGAACATGAAAAAGTTTGTCCTCGAACTTGGTGGAAGTGATCCTTTCATCGTACTTGCAGATGCTGATATAGAAAAGGCTGCAAAGATTGGAGTTGCCAGCAGGTTTCTCGATGCTGGTCAGAGCTGTATCGCTGCGAAACGTTTCATCGTCGAAGAAAGTATAGCAGAGGTGTTTACCTCAAAATTTGTTGAGTATGCTTCTAACCTCAAAGTAGGGGACCCGATGGACCCGGATACTGATATAGGCCCACTTGTAAGGGAGGAGCAGATAGAACTCCTTGAAGAACAGGTGAAGGATGCTTTATCCAGAGGAGCAAGAGTTCTACTTGAAGGAGGAAGACTTCAAAGGAGAGGGTTCTTCTATTCTCCTGTCGTACTTTCCGATGTCACATGGGAAATGAAGGTGTTAAAGGAAGAGACGTTCGGTCCTGTGGCGCCTGTAGTTCCAGTAAAAGATGAGTCTGAAGCGATAAAAGTAGCCAATGACTCCGAGCTTGGGCTCGGGGCGAGTATATGGAGCAAGGACAGGGACAAGGCACTTCGTCTTGCAAAAGAGATTGAAGCAGGCGTTGTGGTTGTAAATTCGCTTGTTAAGTCCGACCCTCGCCTGCCTTTCGGAGGAGTAAAGAAGAGCGGCATTGGAAGAGAGCTCTCAAAATTCGGGCTCTACGAATTCATGAATATCAAATCCATATCGGTGTACTGAAATGAAAGGTAGCGACCTCTTTGTAAGATGCCTTGAGAATGAGGGTGTGGAGTACATATTTGGCGTCCCTGGAGAGGAGGTCCTTGATTTATTGGATTCCCTTTCAAGGTCAAAGATAAAATTTATTGTTACAAGGCACGAGCATGGAGCAGCCTTTATGGCTGATGTCTATGGGAGGGTTACGCACACTCCGGGTGTTTGCCTTTCTACGCTCGGTCCAGGGGCGACGAACCTTATTACAGGCGTGGCAGATGCGTATCTTGACAAGGCGCCCCTGGTAGCGATAACAGGGCAGGCAGACCAGGAAAAAACTCACAAGGAAGCACATCAATACATCGACATCGTGGGTTCTTTCAAGTACATCACAAACTGGAACACGATCATCAAACGTGCTGACTTTATACCTGAGATCGTAAGGAAGGCATTTGATATAGCCGCTGACGCGCCTGGAGCGGTGCATATAGAGCTTCCAGAGGATGTGGCAGAGGAAGAGACAGGTAAAGTACCTCTTCAGAGAAAAGGTAAAGGCCATATCAGTTCGCCGGGAGAAGATGAATTGAATAGAGTGGCTGCTTTTCTAAAAAATGCTTCAATGCCCATAATACTGGCAGGCAATGGAATTCTAAGGGAGGAAGCTTTCCCGGAGCTTAAAGAGTTCGTAGACAGAACAGGTATACCGGTTGCCACAACTTTCATGGGGAAAGGGGCGATACCTGCGGACAGCCACCTCTACTTAGGCTCTGTGGGCATTCAGGAAAAGGATTATATCATCTGCGGCATTGACGTTGCAGACCTTGTGATATGTATTGGATTTGATCCGGTAGAGTACAGCCCGCGATTCTGGAATCCAGAGGCTTCAAAAAATATAATCCACATCCATTCTAACCATCCAGTAGTGGATTCCAGCTACTTGCCCGAGTTCATTCTAATCGGAAGCATCAAGGAAACACTGAAGCATTTAGTAACTTATTGCGACTTTAAAAAAGAAATACCAGAATACTTCAGAAAGCTTAAGGGAATAATCGAAGGCGAACTTGAATCCTTCGGGGATGACATGAGTTTTCCGATGAAGCCCCAGAAGATATTATATGATATAAGGAAGTGTCTTTCCAGAGGTGACATCCTTATCAGCGACGTAGGCGCGCACAAGCTCTGGATAGGAAGGCTCTTTCCGGCTTACGAACCTAACACGGTTATAATCTCCAATGGCTTAGCTTCCATGGGTTTTGCTTTACCGGGCGCCATTGCGGCAAACCTTGTTCTCCCAGAGAAGAAAGTGATTGCTGCAGTGGGCGACGGCGGTTTTATGATGAATCTCCAGGAGCTTGAAACCGCCAGGAGGCTTGGCTGCAGCTTTGCCGTGGTTATCTTTAACGACTCAAAATACGGGTCTATAGACTGGAAGGCAAGAATAAAATTCAATAGGAGCTTTGGGGTTGAATTTTCCAACCCTGACTTTGTCAAACTTGCGGAAAGTTTTGGAGCAAAAGGGGTCAGGATAGATAGGGCGGAGGAGTTTGCCCCTCTGCTAAAAAAGGCACTTGAAGATGGAGGAATATGGGTTTTTGATGTTGAGGTTGATTACTCTGAGAATATGAAGCTTTCTCAGAAGTTGAAGGGGGATGTATGTAAGTTTTAGGCGTATTCCCGTTCCCCCACTGGCACGTACTTACATCCTTCTTTGAGTGCATATACAAATGCTAACTTCCCTTGATAAGAATAGTCTCATTAATATCTTTGAGGGTATTGCAGGAAGTCATAATCATTGCGATTTTAAAATCTGTTTTCAAATATTCCAAAATTCTCTTGACTCCTTCTACCCCGCTAGAAACTGCCTCTCTTGCCAGCGGTCTTCCCACCAGGACAAAATCAGCTCCAAGAGCAAACATTTTGACAGCATCAAACCCTGTTCTTACTCCCCCGTCTGCCGTGATCACAACCCTTTTACCTTTTTTAGTTCCTCTCACGGCTTTCACAATTTCAGGGAGAACATCCGCAACCCCTGGAGTTGAGTCTAGAACCCTGCCGCCGTGATTGGAAATTCCTATCACATCAGCCCCGGCTTCGACCGCAGCAAGTGCATCCTCCTCGCACATGATACCTTTGACAATAAAAGGAAGCGCGGTTGATTTTTTGAGTTCCTTCAGTTCATCGATCGTTTTCCTGAAAACAGGTTTTCCGGAAAGTGCGAAGTTTACAGAACCTGCGCCGTCGATATCCACGCCCACAGCAACTGCTTTTTCTTTCTCGGATTGCTTTATCAGCTCTAAAAGGACTTCCTGCGACTGCGGCTTGAAAATGTTTACCCCGTGCCCTTTGACTCTTTTTCATTTTAACACACCCATTGTTATACACTATTTCTTTAATCCATATACATTTCTGTAGGTGGTTACCAATTCATAGGTTCTCGAT
>NZ_FZMP01000092.1 GCF_900196725.1 Candidatus Methanoperedens nitratireducens
TCCACGCACTTGTATACGCTGCGCCTCACAGTGTTGCGCGCATATTGCTTTCGCTTCGGCTTCCCATATGTGGTTAGCCTCGCCACTCGGGTACATTCCCTGGCCCGTTCTTCAAAACGTAAAATACGACGCTGGCAGCATAGCCCGTACTAATGCCTCGCGACATATTCCTTCGCTATACAGATCCTTTCACGCCGTATCGCTCCATCACCATCAGATTTCAGGCGCTTTGCACCTCCCTTTTCGGGGTACTTTTCAGCTTTTGCTCACGCTACTATTGCGCTATCGGTCTCAAGACGTATTTAGTTTTGGAAGTTGATGGCTCCCAAATTCCCGCGAGATTTCCGACCCACGGTACTCAAGACCAAGCCACAGTCCGCCAGTTTACGTCTACGTGACTATCACACTCTATGGTCTGACGTTCCAGACAAGTTCGACTTCACTGGTTTGCACTGTATATGGCTTGGCTTATAACACTACATTTCCCTTGCCTTTCGGTAGGGATTCAGTTTAAACTCTGCCGACTTCACTCGCCGTTACTGACGGCATCTCAATTGATTTCTTTTCCTGCCCCTACTAAGATGTTTCAATCCGGGGCGTTCCCGTTCCTTACGGAACAACATTTGCATGCTGAGAGGTCCCATTAGGACATCCTCGGTTCAAAACCTCCATGCGGTTCGCCGAGGCTTATCGCAACTTGGTACGTCCTTCATCAGCGCTTGAGCCGAGCCATTCACCTGATGGCATAAGTGCCAGAACACGTTTCACTACATTCAGTTAGCGTCCAGATTGTGCTTATACACGGTTTCATTTAGCTTGATTTTCGGTCTAAAATCGCTAATCTACCCTTCCGCAGCAGCATTACACCGCTGAGTGCATTGGTACGTCCTCTTCATCCCGCGGATTTTAATCCGCGGTTTTTGAGGCATGTATCAGATTCCCCGGACTTTAGTCCGGAGTTTCATGGACTCGCTGGGATTCGAACCCAGGGCCTCCGCCTTGCAAAGGCGGCGATCTTCCAACTGATCTACGAGCCCTGTATCGTGGTCTCGTATGGCCCACGAATCGCTATGATATGACAGTTATTCGGCTTCCAATCGATAGATATTACATAGCACACGTTTGTGTGCTGCGTTAGGAGGTGATCCAGCCGCAGATTCCCCTACGGCTACCTTGTTACGACTTAACCCCACTCGCGAAGCCCAAATTCGAACATGTTAAAGCATGCCCTCATTCAGACCTCACTCGCATGGTTTGACGGGCGGTGTGTGCAAGGAGCAGGGACGTATTCACCGCGTGATATTGATACGCGATTACTACGGATTCCGGCTTCATGAGGGCGAGTTGCAGCCCTCAATCCGAACTAAGGCTGGGTTTAGGAGATTACCATCACCTCTCGGTGTAGGTGCCCATTGTCCCAACCATTGTAGCCCGCGTGTAGCCCGGACCATTCGGGGCATACTGACCTACCGTAGCCCGCTCCTTCCTCCGCTTTAGCAGCGGCGGTCCCCACAGTGTGCCCATCTCTCTTGCGAGAATGCTGGCAACTGTGGGCACGGGTCTTGCTCGTTGCCTGACTTAACAGGATGTCTCACGATACGAACTGACGACGGCCATGCACCTCCTCTCAGCGAATTCGGTAAGGTCTTTAGCCTGACCTTCATATTGCTGTCGAGTCCGGTAAGCTTTCCGGCGTTGAATCCAATTGAACCGCAGGCTCCACCCGTTGTAGTGCTCCCCCGCCAATTCCTTTAAGTTTCAGCCTTGCGACCGTACTTCCCAGGTGACTCGCTTCAAGTTTTCACTGCGGCACCAGATGCGGTCGCACCGCACCTGACACCTAGCGAGCATCGTTTACAGCTGGGACTACCCGGGTATCTAATCCGGTTCGTGCCCCCAGCTTTCGTCCCTCACCGTCGGACCCGTTCTGGTGGGATGCCTTCGCCATCGGTGGTCCCCCAAGGATTACGAGATTTCACCCCTACCCCTGGAGTACCTCCCACCTCTCCCGGTCCCAAGCCTACCAGTATCTCTTGGACGCCTGACGATTAAGCCGCCAGATTTCCCAAGAGACTTAATAGGCCGGCTACGGGCCCTTTAAACCCAATAATAGCGGCTACCACTCGGGCCGCCGGTGTTACCGCGGCGGCTGGCACCGGTCTTGCCCGGCCCTTGCTAACAACTGTTATTTGGACAGCTGGACAGCCAGCACTAGGTGCTGGCACTCGGGGTCCCCTTATCGCGGTTTCCCGCAGTGTAAAGGTTTCGCGCCTGCTGCACCCCGTAGGGCCTGGATTCATGTCTCAGAATCCATCTCAGGGATCTTGCTCTCACAACCCTTACCCGTCGTAGGCTAGTAGGTACGTTACACCCACTACAACCTGATAGGCCGCAGACCCATCCTTGGGCACCGGAGTTTTGGACCAGAGAACATTCCAGTATCTTTGATCTATCCAGTATTAGTCCCAGTTTCCCGGGGTTATCCCGGACCCAAGGGCAGGTTATCCGCGTGTTACTGAGCATTACGCCGAGGGCTTTACCCTCTCGACTCGCATGGCTTAGTCGGACCCCGATAGCAGTAACCTCTGGCAGGATCAACCAGAATTGATTTGATATCTCGTTGATATCTGCACACTTATTTGAAGTTTTAAATTAAACTATCGGAATTTTAGGAGGAACTATTATATAAGGTACAATAGTTCCTTGTTAATTCCCATCTATCGATTGGAATTAACCGAACTGTCACATCAACGTCAGACGAGAAACTACGTTCTTGTCTCCATTTTATGTATCATGGTTGGAAGACAGCTCTTCACATTCAGGTTATTCCTATAATCTGAGCCGACGCCAAATTTTGACCATGAACTAATATTGTGATAAATAGTAGTTGCGTTTTAACGACACAACATTCCTGTTACCACACAGGAAGCTCTATATTAGTTATTTATCGTATATAACTCTTTCCCTCGTGTATGATTTTAATACACGAGATCATTTAATATTTTTAAAAAAACCAGAACATTTCCCGGTTTTCTTATGTTTCATATGACCGTTCAACACGGTCATCGAGCTTCCCTCACTACCACACATTGCTATATAAATGTTGTGGGTGCAAAATCGGAGCCCTTCAACTTAATAAAGAATGTAATATATGTTATCAGTTTTGGGGATCAATCTCTTTAGTTACAAACAACGAACTAATACAACTCATACGAACCCGATGTTTAGCATGTGTTCATACGAGTTAGTTGTTAAATCTGCTTAAGTTAACAGCATCCTTTAAACTAACAAAAGGCTTATGTGCGCTGGATATTATAATGTCTATAGCAGATATAACGTACGTCTATATCTGTCAGTGGGGAATGAACTTGGGACTAATTATTTCAAAGAGCCGTATAGCCTTATAAGAAGGTAGGATGCTATACACGATTTGCAGTAAATATCATCCGGGTGTAGATGCCCATCTCAGGAATGTGGGGGCGTTGGGTTTGAGCAAGCACCTTTACATCGAGGAGCTTTCGGAGATACCGGATGATGCCACATCCTTGATTTTTGGTGCATGGCATATTTCTTATGAGCCTGTGATGAAATTTGCCAGAAAAAAAAATATAAAGATAGGATACCTCTGGACTTCAAGCCCGACAGAGACCGAGCTTCACTCGATAATGTTAGTTCAGCACCAGCATGAACTGCTATACCAGGCATCAATCCCGATGGAGATGAATCATAAAGGGGAGATATCGCTCCTGAATCAAATTCTTACTATGAAAAAAAATGATGAAATTGATTTCATATGGTTCGCTAAAAAGGATTTCCTCGAAGCTTTTGAGAATAATGGAATTTTCTTCGCCCCCCATCCTGTGCAGGAAAGACAAAAGAGAGACTTCGTCCCCGAAAGGAACAATATAAGCCTTTTCTTATCGCCAGCAATAAAAAAGAACATATATTCGCAGTACCTCGCTTTCACTGCAGTTGCGCGCCGCATACCGGCCCTGCATCTTAAAACCAGCCTTCCTTTCCAGGCTTCGCCTGATGTAACGGTTCTGGGATGGATGCCGCAGGCCGTGTATGAGCAGGAAATTAACAACACATACCTTGCTCTCCATATCAGCCTTGCAGAATCGTTTGCATATGGTGCTTACGAGTTCCTGGCAAGAGGCATTCCGTGCCTTGTATCTCCCACTATAGCCAGGAACTTCAACATTCCCTTACATAATGATATCGTTATCCAGAATGTGGATTCTGTAACAGAGATCGCAGACAGGATACAGTATATGGTGGAATCCGATGAGAACTATTACATGGAGCTAAGCAACGACCTGTATCTGGCTATGAGAGGGTTGAAAGAGCACAATAATACATCTATTGTAAAGATATTTAGAAAGCAGGGGATAGCATAAGCAATGAATTGAGAGGTTTGGTTCTATTATCGGTATCTGGTCCCAGTGACATCAATTCCACAGCTCCCCGCGAAGTATCGAATCCGTCTTATCATTCGTGCTCTTGAATATCTTTCTTATCTTTACGATATATTCATCGTCTACCGGCTCAGGATCTTCAAAGATTGCATCCACGCCCAGCAACCGCAGATGTTCTTTGAACTCATCTACGGTTCTCATGTCCATGACCCTTATCTGCACGGTCTCAGTGATCCTCTCGCCTTCTTGCTTCCTTTTAATTGTCCTTATCATGGGCTGCAGGATGCTCTCACCAAGCCTCTGGCACCTTTTTTTCCTGCTTTCTTCATCCTCGTCCCATTCCACGGATTGGAATGCTTCCCTGCACACTCTGGGGAAGAAAAAATCCCTGCCGTAGTCGTTGTAGAATTCAAAAGCGTATCTCAGGTCGGCGCAGTTGCTCAGTGAACTTGTGTATTTTACCGGAGGAAGCGCCATTTGCGGATCTTTGATAACAACACCTTCATTCAATGCGCTTCCGAATCCCTTGATGATTTTCGCAACCTCCAAGTGTGCTTCGTCCACACCGTACTCCCCGAAAAGCCGGACAGAATTAAGACCGTGCTCTTCCACCAGCGCCCGCCTCTCCATCACCGGCATAGGCTTTCCAGATATCTTTCCCTGATATCGAACACAAAAAACTCAAGGGATTCGATATCATAAATTGATTTAGGGACGTAAGGGCTGTCCGGACCCACCATCTCGCCGCACAGCATAAGTTCGGGATGGTCATGAAAGAACTCCCTGCCGATAAGCTTATTCGCTTTTTCGGTGGTGTACGGGCACACGAAGCCGCCGCGTGTAAGAGCCACAAGCGTATCCCCGATAAGTGCTACCCTTGTATTGTAACCGTTCATTTTCTCTTCGGCAACAACTTTCTTGCACGAAGAAAAATGTTTGACTATGCCGGGGTAAAGCACTAACAGACGTGGGATTTTAGGAAAACCCCGGACAATATCGAACGGCTCAACGAATATGGTAGTTCCGCCCTCTACGCTCGATACAGGCTTATCGAACCGGAATAATTCCCGCGGGGAATAAACATACTGTAAAACTCTCCTTTCCAGTGCGCCTGTTATCCTGTATTCGGGAATATCCAGGAGTTCTGCCGCTTTTCCAGCATTGAGCTTGTCAAGCAGTTCCGGGGAGACATCACGTCCCATCCCCGATCAACTCTTTTTAGCCAAGTGCTTTATAATTCCTCTCCTGCTTATTACACCTACCATTTCATCCCTGAGATTCAGAACAGGCACACCGCCGATGTTCTCTTTAAGGAGCAATGAGATGACCTCGGACACGAGGGTGTTCGTCCGGACAGATTTCACATTCTGGGTCATGATATCCCCTACAATGAGATTACGGATCCTTTCATCCTGCTGGTTATCGGGTACAAGTGTCCTGAAATTCATCATTGCCCTTGCAACATCCTTTTCTGTAATTATGCCTACAAGGTCGCCATTCTCAGTTACGGGAAGCCTCCCTATATCATTGTCCAGCATCAGGCGCCGCGCATGAGAGACCCTGTCGTTCACGCTTACCGATATCGGCTGCTTCATGATCTCAGCCGCATAACCTTTAACAGCCCTGGCGGCTTTGAGGATTTCATGAGGCGTTACCCAGCCCATGAGCTTGCTGTTATCCGTCACAACAAGAACCCCGCCGGTCCTGTCCATCAGGGCGATCGCATCTTCAATACCTGTGTCGGGAAGAACCTTTGTGAATGCGTTCGTAGTCGCATTTGCAACATGGATTGAGGATGCGGGAAGATTCGATTTCTTCCAGGTTCCCAGCTTCCCGGCAATGCATCTCATTGTGATTATACCCAGTATATCGTTCCCGTTCACCACAAGAAGCCTGCGGGTATCGTGTTTATCCATCAGTTCCATTGCGTGCGAGATCATATCTGATTTGTGCACCTGTACCGGTTCTATCATTATGTCTTTTACCTTCATAGTCTCACCTTACAGAGTTAAAATTGCATTTACTATGTTATCGCCTGTCAATATTCCCATGAATCCATTATCCATCACAGGCAAGCCGTTTATTCTCTCTTTTACCATTATCCCTGCAGCGTAAGTTGCAAGGTCATCGTTCTTAACGGTTATAAGGGGAGTTGACATTATGTCTTCAGCAACAAGAGGCATATCCCTTACATACCTGTACTGTTTCCTTCCGGCGTAGCTTTCCTTGCGTGTCATCTTTATTTCTTTCTGGGGCAGATCGCCGGTTTTGTTCGTCATTTCCGTAAAAGTCAGGTTCGAACTTGTGATAATCCCGACAGGCTTATCATTATCCTCAAGGACAACCGCCCTGTCCATTAAATTTGCCTCAAGCTCGTAAAGGATATGACTTATCGTGTGATGCCTGTGAACTGTTAAGGCAGGGATGATTTTCAAATCACTGACTTTAAGTTCCAGGGGCTGTTCTGAGAAATATTTTATCAGGTCCCACTTTGTTACGATACCTGTAACCTCATTTTTACTATTCACCACAGGCAACCCACTTATGTTATTCTCGCGCATCAGTTCTGCCAGTTGCCTTGGTGTTGCGTCGGGAAATATAGTAATAAGGCTCTCGCTCATTACCTTCCTGATAGGGATATGGTCTATCGGTCTTCTCCGCCACTGCGGCTCAGCCTGGTCAAGCCTCCGGCTGATATCTTTTTTTGTCACTATTCCTATCGGCTTATTATTTTCGATAATCACAAGTCTTCCGATCTTATGGCGTAACATCAGGTTTCTTGCTCTTGCCACGTTTTCCTCAGGCGATACTACGTAAACGGGGGAACTCATTATTTCTTTGATTTTCATAAATATCCTGCTATCCGGCTATTGCCCGGACAATGTCGCGTTCTGTTATAATACCATTCAATTCCCCATCCTCAAGTACAGGGAGAGAACCTACATTCTTTGCAAGCATTATACCTGCCGCCTCTCCCAGGTCCACGTCCGACCCTGTAAAAACCACATCCCTTTTTATCAGGGTGCGGACAGGCACATCAAAAACTTCGCTTGCATTCCCTGTAGTGAGGCGGTTAAAGATATCCCCGCTGCCCAGGAAGCGCAGGATATCGGATGCGGTTATTATGCCTATAAGAATATTATCCTTTATAATGGGAAGCCGCCTGAAGCCGTTATTTATCATGGACTTAGCCGCCGTTCCCACTGGCATATCGGGCGGGGCGGTCACTACGTTCCTGCTCATGTATTCACCTACTGTTTTTCCCATCCTGACGTCGGATACGAGGAAGACAAAATCCCTCTCGGAGATTATGGCTTTCACCCTGTTATCTCCATCAGTGATCGGGACTCCGCCTACGTTTTCCTTTAACATGGTATCCAGAACATCTTTGAGGGAATCTTTTTCATTGAGGCTTACCACGTTCTCTTCCATTATCTCGCTGATGCTGCCGTTAACGGCTGCAAGAATATTCCCTTTGAACCTGTTCTTTACGATAAGATGTCTTGAGCCCCCTCCCAGGAAATCAACAATATCCTGCGAGGTAACTATTCCTTTTAAGCGGTTGGTGCCCGCATCTGCAACCGGGATTCTCCTGAAACCTTTATTCAACATAGTCTTTACAGCATCTATTATCGGCATCGTCGGCGGGATGGTCACTACGTCTCTTGATGCGATAGTCATAATGTCACCAAGATGTTCTGAGATCCTGCTTTTAAAATCAAGAGGCCCTGCATTCCGCACATACGCATCTCGAATCTCTTTTAGTACTGATGTTGTAAATTTTTGGTTTTTAGCAGAAGTTTGGTCTTTCATAAAACACCTTTTAAATGAACACTTTGATTATATCGTTTCTATCTATTATGCCTACAAGCTTTCCATCACTGACAACCGAAATCCTTCCTATATCAAGTTTCAGGAATACCTGGATTGCCTCTTTTAAAGTAGCCTGAGGAGATATGGTATATATCGGTGTGCTCATGACCTTTTCGACAGGTGGGGACATGGTAGCTTTCGTCCCGTGTTCGTCTTCTTTCTCGATTCTCGCGTAGCCTGCATTGATTATGTTACGCCGTGTCACTATTCCTACTGGTCGTCCGGCTTTTACCACCGGATATCCGGAAAAACCCGAGTCCCTCATGTTCAGCCATGCTTTGGCTATACTATCTTTCGGGGAGCATGTTTTTACGTCCCTGGTCATTATATCTTCTACCTTCTTTGAAGGGATTTTATCAAGGTTAAGGTTCCTGAAAATATCGACCGTGCTCAGAATGCCTATAAGAGTCTTATCCTGGCTGGAACGTATAACAGGAACGCGCCCAAGCCCGGCATCGATTATCAATTTTGCAGCATGCATCATATCCATATCCGGATAGACTTCCGGGAACTCGGATGTAAACCCTTCCACAGTAACGTTTGATTTTGTGGAATATATATTTAAAATATCCTTTTCCGTCAATATACCGATAAGCCTGTTCTTATTATTCACTACAGGAAGGGTACGCTTATGCTGGTTTCTTATAACCTGACGCGCATGTGTCATAAAATCAGTATCATGCAGAAAAACAGGGTTTTTCGTCATTATCTCTTCCACTTTCATAACATCATACTCCCATTTATCATTAATATATGTTATATCTATGGAGTCGTCTCTCTGCAATCCTCACAGAGAAGCTGTCCGTTTGTAAGCACCAGGTCCTCTTTAAAAATCCCGCATCTTTCGCATATGCCCTGTCGAAGGGACTGCGACGAAGGGGCTTCAGGCGAGACAAACCTTGCACGATGCATGTTGATCAGGTCTTCGAAGATGAAACCCATCTCGGCTGATGCTGCAATAAGGTCCGTATCCGTTATAATCCCGACAAGCCTGGAGTTTTCAACGACAGGTAATCGCCGTATCTTCATCTTGACCATCCTGTACATGGCATCCGTTACATTATCAGTGGTTGATACGGTTATCAGCGGAGTGGTCATCAGTTCCCGGATGGATACATCGGCGGGCTGAAGGTTCCTGGACACTATCTTCCTGACGATATCACGCTCCGTGACTATCCCTACAGGACGTTCTTTATCTGTTATGATAATACTGCCGACATCATGCCGCAGCATTTCTTTCGCTAAGGTCTGGATATCGCTTTTAATATCAACAGATGCGACATCCCTTGTCATTATATCTCTTACCGGCATCCTGGCTTCCATGTACATTCCTCCCTGATGCTTAAGTATGTTTTCTGAAGTTTTATATGTTGTGCTTATGTCCGGGATATCTGATTGGGATTGTGAAAACTATAATGTTATAGTTGCATTATGGTCATTAAGCTTTATGTACCTTAGTAATAATTGTATTAATAAAATTGGTGTTAAAAATGAAATTAAAGATCGTTATAAAAGAAGATGCTGAAGATGGTGGCTTTAATGTTAGTTGCCCCGCCCTGCCGGGCTGCCATTCGCAGGGTGAAACTGTAGAAGAGGCTGTACAAAATATTAAAGATGCTATCCAGGGCTGTATAGCGGCTTTAAATGATAGGGCAAAAACTATGGAAGGGAAAGTTGTAGAAGTGGCGGTATAATTTGGTAAAATTACCAGTAGTTTCTGGTAAAGACGTTATTAAAGCCTTCCGCAAAGCAGGATGTTCTGTTGATAGGCAAACGGGAAGGCATGTGGTTATGATGAAACCCGATTCTTCCGTTACTTTATCCATCCCGTTGCATTCGGAAGTTAAACGGGGAACCCTGAGGTCTTTGATAAAAGATGCAGGATTAACGGTAGAAGAGTTTGTTAGGCTCCTTGAAAGGTGTAACATATGAGCAAAAAAATTCTATTTTTCGTTCTTTGCATCAATAAAGCTCGATAGACTCCCCCGAATTATACTTCTCATGGTGCACGCAGATATCCGCCACCTTTTCTGCAACCTCTTCAGGCTCAATGTCCGCTTTTTCCTCAGGGAACAGTCTTTTGAACATACCGATATCGACACTTGCAGGACACAAAGCGACGATTTTAACATTCCTTCTGACCTCCAGTGCGGCAGCCTCGGTAAGCCCGATTACTGCAAATTTCGATGCGCAATAAACGCTTAAAGTGGGAATGCCCATCTTTCCTGCGCCTGAAGAAATATTTATGATCAAACCGCCGTGGTTTTCCATTTCAGGGATTACATGTTTCATATTAAAGAAAACACCTTTAACATTTACGTCCATTATTTCTTCAAATTCTTCGGCCTTCGTTTCCCATAAATATTTGGCACCAGTTTTT
>NZ_FZMP01000019.1 GCF_900196725.1 Candidatus Methanoperedens nitratireducens
TAGTGACTAAATGCGCCGAAATCCAAGATAAACTCTGGAGTTAACCAATCCTTGTTTTGATGGGTAAGCGTCTTGAATCCATGTGAGTTCTGATGGACACAAGAGGTCAAAATCTAAAGGTATTATGCGCGCCAGGGCAACAGGCAAAAAGAAGTTAGTGGGTTGAGGCTCGTAAATGCGCCATGAGCGATTATCTCTATCTTCGCCATAGTCATTGCCTGCCAATTACACACTAATACAGGCTTATCCTCGCCCGGTAGGAATTGGCTTCTTCACCTTCCCAGCTTCCACGGATTCCGACCCTTTGACTGCCTTGGACTGTATTGACCAGCGCGAAGGATTACCGAAAAGGATGACCTAAATTTTTTGGTTAAATGCCATTGCCATTCCCCGGGTATGGATATGCTGTCTTAAAAGCAACGAAGGCAGGGATTCAGTAATAAAATTTAAAAATTCTATCATTTTTGGCAACGATAGTTGCATAGAATCCTTATTATTAAAGCAACTGATTTATAAACTCATTTTTAAATAAAAAACCTACCTCAGTTTCAGAAAGGTTTTTGAAGATAAAAGCCAAACATATGATATAAATCGTTATACATAAACACTATGAATAAATACATAAAATCAGATTTATTCATAGAACTAATAAATAATACAAATATATACCAATCGTGAGTGGAGGGATATTTTATTGCGGCAAATATAACCGGCGCTAAAGGGGAAGCCAGTTCAGCTTCCGGGCAAATGGGCGGAATCCCGGTACTGATAATGAGAGAAGGCACCCGCAGGTCAAGGGGTAAAGATGCCCAGAGTATGAATATCACGGCAGCAAAAGCTGTTGCAGATGCGGTGAGAACCACACTTGGCCCGAAAGGTATGGACAAGATGCTTGTAGATTCGATGGGGGACGTTGTTATAACAGGCGACGGAGCCACCATCCTTAAAGAGATGGATATCGAACATCCTGCTGCGAAGATGATGGTCGAGGTAGCTAAAACCCAGGATGAGGAAGTGGGTGACGGCACTACGACTGCCGTTATCCTGGCAGGGGAGCTGTTGTCAAAAGCTGAAGAACTTTTTGATATGGGTGTGCACCCAACTGTTATTGAAAAGGGATACAGGCTTGCAGAGGACAGGTCAAAGGAAATCCTGGAATCGCTTGCAAAAAGCGTTTCACCTGAGCAGGAGGATATTCTTCTCAACATAGCCTCTACAGCGATCAAAGGTAAAGAAGACCACCTTCCAAAAGCGAAGCTTGCCCAGATCGCGGTCAATGCAATAAGAGCAGTAGCGGATATCAGCGACGGGAGAAAGGCTGATCTTAATGAGATAAAGATTGAGAAAATAGAAGGGAAAGGCATCGAAGATTCCGAGCTTGTCCGGGGTGTAGTGCTCGATAAGGAGCGCGCAAGCATCAACATGCCAAGAAAGGTAGATGATGCCCGGATACTGCTCCTCAATAAAGCGATCGATATCAAGAAGACAGAGACGAAATCAAAGATAGACATAGCTACGCCTGAGCAGATGATGTTATTCCTCAGCCAGGAAGAAAACCTGCTTGAGGGAATGGTTCGCCAGATAGAAAAAAGCGGAGCTAACGTCGTATTCTGCTCAAAAGGGGTCGCCGACATAGCTTCGGACTATCTTGCGAAATCCAAAATACTGGCGGTGAAAAGCGTTAGCGAAAAAGACATGGAAATGCTGTCAAGGGCTACGGATGCTAAAATACTGACCGAGATTGAAACCGTTTCCGACTCTGATATTGGAAAAGCGTGCACAGTAGAAGAAAAGAAGATAGTTGATAAGAAGTTCATCTTTGTGCGCGATTGTTCCAACCCTAAATCCGTTTCGGTGCTGCTTCACGGAGGGACAAAACATGTGGTCGAAAGTATGGAAATAACCCTGAACGACGCCCTGAGGGTAGTGAGCACGGTTATAGAAGACGGGAAATATGTTGCCGGCGGGGGCTCTCCTGAAGTTGAGGTGGAACTCCGGCTGCGGGAGTATGCCGCATCCCTGACAGGAAGGGAGCAGCTTGCGGTATATAAGTTCGCCGAAGCCATCGACATAATTCCAAAGACCCTTGCTGAAAACGGCGGTCTTGACAGCCTGGATATACTGATCAAGTTAAGAAGCCAGCATGAAAAAGGGAACAGGGATGCAGGCATCGATATTTACACCGGCAATGTAGTGAATATGGCCGATATGGGTATAATCGAACCCCTGCGTGTGAAGCTCCAGGCCATTAATTCGGCGACCGAGGCTGCATCCATGATATTGAGAATAGACGACGTCATAGCGGCTGGCAAGGAGAAGTTACCCGGAACCCCGCCGGGATGATGCTGAAACTGTTAGATATTATATCGGTTGTGCAGCTCTTTCCTCACAGGACAGATGCACACATAAGAGTAACCGAATGGAATTTTATAGCTGCATGGCTTGTTATCCGCGCATTTAATGAAATGAATCTTATCTTCAATGCATAGTTCAACCTTGCAGAGGGTGCCTGTCTCGCCGGATAAACATGAAAATTTTTTTTTTACATCTGGTGGTATTTTTTAAGATACTATCGTTTATTTTGAATTCCATTTTTGGATTCATTAGCTAAATCTTGCGCCTGATACTTTATATTAGTTTGCATTAATGTTTGAGGATGAAATGGAGCGAAGATGATGCGTTTTTCTCACAGCTTCAACAGGGTTTCTTCTATGGTAAATGAACCCGTACCGCATTTGCCGCACGATACCATTGCAACCCCCTTTATAAAGTCTGCTTTGTTCACTGGCATTGTATGCTTGCATTTTGGACATTTATACCGTTTGTTTGAAATCATACTATCCCCCCATTTTAGCAAATTTGATGTTCAATTATCTGTTATAAGCCTTATTAAAGCTTATATTTTATAAAGCTTACGCTTGGGGAAGTAATAACTATTTTTATATGTTCTTTTTCAAGATAAAAATCAATCAAGTAATATTAACAGTTATTTTTAGTTTTATTGTATTTAAAACACTTGTTATAGCAAAAAAAGCTCAAAAAATTCTTGTTTTATATGAGCAAAAAATTTATCTCACCATGTTCCTGATATCGCCTATATGATTAAAGAACTGAGGGTTCGGCGGACTATCTTTAAGTTTAATTACGGCAATGACATATGATGATATAAAACAGGAGGATTGAATTTATGGATTTACAGCTAAAAGATAAATTTGCAGCGCTATGGAAAAAGTACTTCTATAACGCGGAACTCCCCATCACCTTCTATTATACTGATGAGGAGGGGCACGCCGAACTGGTCAAGCCAGGTTCTGTGCCCAGGTGCATAATCGGGGCGTTATCGAGTGTGAGGAAAGGGAAATCTTCCTGTTTTAATATTGAATCGGTCGGCTGCTTCGGTGGAAAGAGATATCTGGGCTTTGCTGAAAAAATAAGACCGAACTTCGAATATTTCCTTTCCTGCGGCATACCCGGAGAGCTTGAAGGCGAGCGTTACAAAAAATCCCCGGAGCTTGTGAAGGAGTGGATAAAAAAAGCGCCTGTTTTTAAGGCGCCTGCCCGCTATGCAGTGTTCAAGCGGTGGGATAAGCTTGAGGAGTCGGATGCTCCGGAGGTTGTTATTTTCTTTGCGCAGCCTGATGTTCTTTCGGGACTTTTTACCCTTGCGAATTTTGACATGGCAGAGCAAAACGGAGTGATCGCGCCGATGGGCTCAGGCTGCAGTACCATTGTACAGTACCCATATCTTGAGAAAGATTCCGGGCATCCGAGAGGTGTTATCGGGATGTTCGATGTTTCAGCCCGTCCTTATGTCCCGGAGAACGTACTCACGTTCGCGGTGCCGGTGAACAGGTTCACAACAATGGTTGAGAATATGGAAGAGAGCTTCCTTATTACCGGTTCATGGCAGGCAGTTCAAAAAAGGATAAAGCAAGAGAAAAGAGAAAATTAGCTCCTGATATGGGTGAGAGGAGAAATAGAATACCTCTCAAACATTATTTGTAACACATCCCGGTTCTCTTTTCTGCTCGCTTCGAGTCAAACAAACTAAGCCGGGCTGCGTCCCTGGATGATTCTGAGCAGTATCACGATGATGGCGAGCACCAGCAGCACATGGATTAAAGTCCCGCCGATCGAGCCTACTAATCCGAGCAGCCACAGAATCAGGAGCACTACTACTATTGTCCATAGCAGATCCATTATTTAACACCCCCTAAATTATAATTGGCGCTAAAGGGTTATAAGCTTTCCTGTCGATTTTTAGACGCGTTTGGATTTTTTTAGACATAGCTTACAAAGTGGAGTTGTATCAATAAATATAAGCATTAGTCGCTATATAGGCACGGCTTGAAAGGCTACTCGATCGCGCAAATCGCAATATAACAGTTTTTTGAAACCAATAACGAGGATTTCCCATTAGTACCTTTATTCCTTACTTTTAAATAAACTCATCAAGATAGAAAACTTAATGCTCAATAAATGTATACGTATATTTATGGAAAAAACTATTACTGTTTCGGATGATGTTTACAGGGAGCCTTTGAAAATCAAGAGCCACAGAAGCTTTTCTGAAATTTTACGTGAAATGATAAAGAGGGAAGGGAATCTTAAAACGCTGGAAATAGGATTTGGGACAAGAGATAGCAGAGAGAAGGAGATGCTAAAGGAAGAGCTTAAAAAGGTTGAAGAGGAGTTCCAGAGTTAGAAGGATTGCCGGGATTCCGGTAAAGCTTTGGCGTGTCTATATAATAAATACTATGTAACAATACCTTCGCCATTAAGGAGTATTAATACTACCTATTTTCGTTATTTGTGCAAACATTTGCTGAATTAAAATTGGATCAGGCTTTTCCGGTATCAATTTTAATGTTTCATAGAGATATTTGCCTGCTCTAAGCTAAGTCGCATAAATAGAGTTGT